>JAZSQH010000108.1:0-11052 GCA_045537865.1 Faecousia sp.
ATATAGATATCTCTCTTTTCAAGCTCCTGACAGATTTGCTGGTCAGAATAGGGTGACAGTTGTGATTCGGCCCGTAAAATCTCACATATTTGCTGCTTGATAAAGCTCGGAGTACATCCGCCAGAATCTTGCGGGATTTCGCGGGAAAAGAAGGATCGGAGTGCAACCAGTTGAGATCCAATTCTCACGTATTTACCATTGATAAGACGACTTAAAACCGAAATATGCAACCCCAGATCCGTACTGGCCTGAAGCAATGTCAGTGGGCGCAGGGGAGAAGTTAGATCTCGTACATATTCCGGTTGATGATCAAACAAATAATGGGTACAGATTAAAAGCAGCTGGTTGCGAGTTGCAATGTGATCCTGCATTTGTTTTGCATCGCGCTGACGCTCAACCAGCCATTTGTACTCAGCACCGGAAGCTGAGGCAATTGCCTCAACATAGATGGGATTCAGATGAATGCGCGAAGAAAGATCGTCTCGAAGCCGGATGCTGAAACAATTGTCTTTTTCTTCAGCTACTAGATCTTCTGAAACATAGGGAACATAATTGGAGGGGGAAGCCACGGCCGCAGGGAACGGATCCAGTGAACGAATGAGGGTAAGTGCCTGTTGAATGTTGACAATAGGTACGCCGAGCTTTTTGGCAAGCAGTGCGTCTTTGCCGTTTCCCAGAAGATCAAGATGCTCTCTTACCAATTGCTGTGCAAGCTGGTTTTCGGGAGCAACGGCCTCCAACTGCAGTAAAAGACATTCCGACAGCGAGCGGGCGCCCATCCCGATTGGTTCCATATGCTGGAGGATGTCCAACGCTCGCTCCAGATCTTCCATAAACAGATGGGTTTTTGAAGCAATATACTCCAGTGGCGTTTCCAACCGTCCGTTCACCTCAATATAGGTAATGAGAACGGAAAGTGCCCGTCGCAGTTCGTCATGAATCACCATGCTGGATAGAGCCGCGAATAGATAGGTGTGAATATCCACCGTGTGATCGTCGGCGATGAATAAAAGCGGATCCTTGTCATCCTCAACAGCCATCATACGATTCTGATTATCATTTTGCCGGAGCCAGTTTTGTTTGCAAGTTTGAGAAAGCGGGGGTGTTTCGTAGAGGGGGTCAATCTCCAGAAAGGGGTTTTCCACTGCGGCATCCTTGACAAACTGCTCCACTTCCAGCGCGTCCATCTGCAGCATGCTGCGAAGTAGAAGCATATTGGGAGACAAGTTTAAATTGAGCTTTTGCTGTAGTGTTAATGAAATACTCAAAATATGCCCCCCTCTCTGTAGAAATTGCTTATATTGTGTGAAAAGTATAGCAGTTAATTGATAAATTGTAAACGAAGTTGGCAAAATAATCAGTCTTTTGCAACATTTGCTTAATGTGTCTGCAAAAAAGTGCACACATAAAGACTGCTGAAATGTATTTGGTATGATTTTTGCACAATTAAGCAGTAAAAGATACTTGGAGGGGTCTATATCATGTATGAAGTATTAACTGGCTTAGAACCTGCATGCTTTTTTAAATGGTTCGGTGAAGTTTCTAAAATTCCCAGAGGCTCGACAAAGGAAGGTCAGATCATTGCCTTCTGTCAGGAGTTTGCGCAGAAGAGAAATCTGGAGTGTGAGGTGGATCAGCGGGGCAATGTGTTCATGCGAGTACCTGCCACAAAAGGTTATGAAAATGAACCTCCTGTCCTGCTGCAGGCACACTTGGATATGGTCTGGGTCAAAAATCCCGACGTAGAGTTTGACTTTGAGACTCAGCCGATCCCGCTGATCCGTCGGGACAACTGGCTCGTGGGTGACGGAACCACCTTGGGTGCCGATAACGGCGTTGGTGTTGCAACCATGTTGGCCTTGGCAGATGAGCAGGACATTCCTCATCCGCCGCTGGAACTTTTGTTTACTGTTGAAGAGGAGATCGGTCTCAAAGGAATTCGAGATTTTGATATGAGCAAAATCACGGCACGTCGTATGCTGAATATGGACAGTGGGTATTCCCATGAGTTGTGTGTCAGCAGCGCAGGTGCCACCTCTTCGGTAATTGAAAAAACATACGTTGTTACTCCCGTACCGGCGGAAAATACTGTTTTGAAGGTTGCTATTACTGGTGGAAAGAGCGGTCACAGCGGCATTATGATTTGGAAAGGTCGCGCCTGCGCTGGAAATGAAATGGGCGAACTGATGGCAGCACTTGAGGACATCCCCGTAAAGCTGTGCTCTATCAGTACGCCAGAGAAGGCTATTCTTGGTGCGTGTACTGTCGTTATTTCTCTACCGGAAGATTGTCAGGCCAGAGCAGTGCAATTATTGGAACAGCGTTTTGCAGAAATTCAGAGTATTTACCGAGGTGTAGAACCGAATCTGGCACTGTCTATCTCTGAAGAACGGGCTGAAACCTGTGCTGATCCTAAAGCCACAAGGCAGATTTTCACTGCCATGCGGCTGATGCGTACCGGCGTATATCGGCTTAACGAGAATGATCCCTCGATTACCATTACTTCCGGCGCGTTGCTGCCCATCATCTTTAAAGATGGCAAGCTGAGTCTTCGCTACAATATCCGTTCGGCCAATGATGCCGATATGGACGCTCTGTATCGAAAGATGTCGCGGCTGGCAGAACTGCTGGATATGGAGCTGATAAAGCTGGATCGATATTCCGGATGGCCTGAACGAGCGGATTCAGCGTTCTTGGAGAAATTCCAGAATGCACATATGCGGGTGTGCGGCTATCCCGCCGAACTGGAACGTGTACATGGTGGTATCGAGGTAGGAATGATTGTTGGTGCAATTCCTGATATGGATGCTGTTGGCTATGCACCCACGGCACGAGGTGCTCATACCACACAGGAATACCTTGTTATTGATGAAGTGGAACCCTATTGGGCGGTCCTAAAAGAAGTTTTGGCAGCCAAGGGATAAGAAAGGAGCATGAGATGAGACGGCGCGTTGTTGTTATTGTACTTTGTTTATGTAGCATTTTTTTGCAGATTGCGCCTTCGTCTCATGCCATTCGGACGGTGGTGCGAGTGGGATTCTGTTCAGAAATGGCACCCTACCAGTATGTGGCAGCCGACGGCACGCCGGAAGGCCTCCACCTGGCGTTGCTGCAAAAGATCGCGGAGCGCGGCGATTTGATTACCGAACTGATACCCTATGAAACCACCACGGCCGCGATGGACGCGTTGCAGCAGGGGGATATAGATATGGTACTGGGTGTTCCTCACAACCAATATAAGGATTACGAAGTCATATTCTCCGACATCGTATCCACGGTAAATCTTTGCCTGATCGCACCGAAAGAATCGGCGGGGAATCCCAGTGAGGAATATTTGGCAAACAGGATTATTGCCGTCGAATATCGTCTGGTCAACTATAACTTTTTTCTTCACGCCGGAAGAAATCTAATGCTCCAGGCCAACCAGAAATCCACTATGGAAGCGCTGCAGGCCAACTTTGTGGATGCTGTCGTTGCCAACAAAGACTGCGCGCTCTACTACCTGGAGAACGCAGGGTTACTGGATGATTATGAGATTCTGAACAACCATATTGCCACTCTTGAGTATAAAATCGCTATCCGCAATAGTGACTGGTATTTGAACCAAGTCATTGACAACAGTTTGAAGGAACTACGGACTACAGGTGTCTATGGGCAGCTTTATGATGAGTGGATCAAGCCGGACAGAGATGTTGACTATGCACGTATTATTCGGATCGCAAGTGGTGTTATCGGCTTGATATTAGTATTCGGTGGCTTCTATCTCATTACAAATTATCGGGCCAAAAGGCAGCTGACTCGTCTGGTGCAGGAACAAACTGCTGCGTTATCGGCAGCAAATATGGAACTGAATCAACGCACGTTACAAGCAGAAGCTGAAAGCAAACTGCGCAATACCATTCTGGAATCGTCTTCCGCTGGAATGATAATGATTGCGCCGGACCAATCGGTGGAGTATATGAACACAGTAGCGATGAAGATGGCGGGTGTTCGCTCCTATCAAGTAGGGGATTATCTTAACCCTGAAACCGTTCCCGGAAGAATTGTGGCAACACATGAGGTTAATGATGATGGCAGAACGTGGAAAGAGTATGAACGAACCATTAGAATCTCAGAAAAAGAAAGTCGGATGAGTAGACATTATCGTTATAGCGTCCATGAAGCGACTAACATCAACGGCGAGCCAAGCACATTGATCAGTATTGAAGATGTAACGGTGCAAGAGCGAGAACGAGCTGCCTTTTTTGAGAGGGAAAAGAACAAGACACTTAACAACTTAATTGCAGGAATTGCACATGAAATCAAAAATCCACTGACAGCGATACGCACATCGGCGGAAATGATGGAGTCAAAGGGAAATAATGAGAAATTCCGAGCAGCTTTTTCGCTATATATCCCACAGGAAATAGCCCGGATTACTCGACTCATCGACAGTTTACTGGATTATGCCCGTCCAAGCAGAAGCAGAATCGAACCGGTAGCATTGTCTGACACCATTCGGGCGGTTTACGAACTGGCCCAAATGAGCGCCAAGGGCATTGACATTACACTGGAGATTGATCATACGAAAGAATTGGTGGTCATTGGTGACCGGGATAAAATCAAACAGGCGCTGTTCAATATTGTGATTAACAGTATCGAGGCTGTTCGGTTCAAGAATGATATGCAGGGAAATGCACACAAAATAGATATCTCTGCCGGTGAGTTGGAGGACGGTGTTCAGATCGTGATTTGTGATGACGGTATCGGTATGACAAATGAGGAAATAGAGCACTGCATGGAGCCTTTTTACAGTACGAAGCTGGCTGGAACCGGTATTGGCCTGGCGTATACAAAGCAGTATATTGAGGAGATCGGTGGAACGTTGGCAATCAAAAGCATGAAGAATCAATACACTTGCGTAGAATTGCGTCTGCCAATGAATAATCACAAGGAGGGAAAGCAATGAAAAAGAACCTCTTGATCGTAGATGATGAAAAAAGCATCTGCACATTTCTTGCTATTGCACTGGAAGATGAGTTTGAGGTATTCACCGCAAACTCGTCGAAACAGGCCTTAGAGCTAATAGAAAAATCAAAAATCCATATGGTTCTTTTGGATTTAATGCTGGGCAATGAGAATGGCTTAAATTTGCTGACTCAAATTAAGGAAAAGTATTCTGAAGTACCAGTCATTATGATGACGGCGTATGGTGATATCAATACCTCGGTAGAGGCAATTAAACGTGGCGCCTTTCAGTATATTTGCAAGCCGGTGAATATTGAAGAGCTTCGACTGTATATCAATCAGGCACTGGAGTTTCAGCACTTGTCACGTCGGGTGGAGAGTCTCAGTTCCGAACTGGAGGAACTGGAGCAGCGCACCTATTACGGTGATATCATCGGCAGAAGTGAACCTATGCAAAGAATCTACCAGATGATTGACCGGGTAAAGAATGTGGACAGCAGTGTCGTCATCACCGGCGAGAGCGGCACCGGTAAAGAGCTGGTTGCGCGAGCCATTCACAAAAACGGCTCGAGAGCCAAGGAAAACTTTGTTTCCGTAAACTGTGCGGCTATCCCTGAGGGCCTGCTGGAAGAGGAATTCTTCGGTCATGTAAAGGGCTCCTTTACTGGCGCGATGGCTGATAAAAAGGGCAAACTGGAGCTGGCAGACCATGGGACCCTGTTTTTGGACGAGGTAGGCGATATGCCGCTATCGCTTCAGGGAAAACTGCTTCGGGTGCTGCAGGAAAAGGAAATGATGCCCATTGGCAGTACCAGCTACAAAAAAATCGATGTGCGAGTCATCTGTGCCACCAACCGGGATCTGTTGGCTATGGTACAGAAAGGAACTTTCCGCAACGATCTGTACTATCGTCTGCACGTTATTAATATTCATGTACCGCCTTTGAGAGAACGAAAGCAGGACATCCCTGAATTGAGCGCAAATATTCTCAAACGACTGGCGGGAAACATGAAACGTACCATTAACGGATTCACCCCAGAAGCGGAACGGGTCCTGTTGGAGTACGATTATCCCGGTAACGTGCGGGAATTGATCAATCTGTTGGAATATGCATGTATTCTTTGTAACGGAACAATGATCGATGTAGGAGATTTTCCGGATGATATCCATACGGTGCAAACGGCAGCGAAAAACGAAACTGTTACACCGCAAATAGCTGTTCGAACGTATCTGAAAGGTATGTCAATCCGGGATGTGGAAAAATTGCTGGTACAGGCTGCGCTGCTGGATAATCCTCAAAACAACCGTGCGGCAGCACGACAGCTGGGGATCAGCGAGCGGAGTCTGTATAACAAGATTAAGGAGTTCAATCTATGACATTTTTGCAGATAAATCTGCAAAAAATGCATATGTTCCCTCGTTACCTTTCCGGAAACTCCAATGAGGAAAAGTAAATAATTGGTTATTTTCGCAAAAAAAAGAAGAAAAATGAAGAGCATGAACGCTTTGGCACGAAGTTTGCAAATATAAAGGGCATAAGCGGACTTCCGCAAAAAAAATAGGAGGGATAACATGAAATCCAATTTGTCAAGAATCATTGCGTTGTTGCTTTGTGCAATTATGATGTTGGGTGCCTTTGCTGCCTGCGGCCAGCAGGCCGCAGACAACACTCCTGCTACGCAGCCCGATAATCCCGGCCCATCGGCTCCTCCCGCTGACACCGCTTCCATCAAGGAAGAACTGGTAATCGCAATGAACAGCGACGTCAATGCACTGGACCCCATGAAGTGCTGGCAGGTTGCAGCCTATCACTTCTACTGGACCATTTACGAGCGTCTGATCTACTTTAACCCCGAAACCGGCGAATATGAACCCGAACTGGCAAAGTCCTGGGAAACTGCTCCCGACGGCATGAGCTACACCTTCTATCTGCAGGAAGGCGTCAAGTGGCATGATGGTTCTGACTTTACCGCAGAAGACGTTAAGTACACCATTGAACGCGGTATTGCCGAAGGTACCGGTAATTATCCCGGCGTTGATCATGTTGAGATCATTGATCCTCTGACCGTCAAGGTGCATATGACTGCTCCTGACTCTGTATTTATGGATAAGCAGTGGACCGGTGACTGCTGCATTCTTAAGAAGGATAGCGGCGATCAGCTGTCTCTGAATCCTATCGGTACCGGCCCCTTCAAGTTTGTTGAATGGGTTTCTGGTGATCACATTACCATCGAAGCTTTTGACGGCTACTGGAGAGAGCAGTCCGGTACCAAGAAGATCACTTTCCGCATCATTCCCGAAACCAATGCCCGTCTGGTTGCTCTGCAGACCGGCGAAGTTGACATCGCTGCTCTGACCGCTACTGAGGTTCCTCACGCCACCGCCGATGCCAACCTGAACCTGATGAGCACTTCTTCCATTACCGTTAACTACCTGGGCTTCAACTGCCAGAAAGCACCCTTTGACAATGAGCTGGTTCGTAAGGCTATCTGCTACGCCATGGACCGTGAGTCCATGGTCGCGGCTCAGCTGGAAGGTCAGGGCATTGTCCTGAAGAGTCTGGTCGCCCCCGGCAAGATGGGTTACTACGATGGCTTCGAAGGCTACACCTACGATCTGGCAAAGGCCAAGGAGTTGCTGACTCAGGCAGGCTATCCCAACGGATTTGATTGCACGGTGACGGTGAGCAGTGGCAAGAACGAAATCTCTGCCCAGTTGGTCCAGGCCAGTTTGGGCGAGATCGGTATCAATGTAACGATCAATCCCATGGAGGCTGCAGCTTATAATGACTACCTCGCCAGTGGTCAGGCTGATATCTTCTTTAATAGCCGAAGCGGCGGTTCTGCTGACAGCTATGTCAGCATGCTGAGCAGCGAAAAGCTGGGCATCAACGGTAACCGTATGTTCTATGTCAGCGATGAAATGGATGCTCTGCTGGAGGAAAGCCATCTGACCATTGACCTGACCGCACGTGATGAAGTGTACAAGAAGATTCAGGAACACATCAATGAGCATGCTCCTTTGCTGCCTCTGTTTGCACCCAACATTTTCCTCGGTGCCAACAAGAGTGTTCAGAATGTCCGTGCAGACAATGAAGGCTGCCATGACTACCGTAATACTTACGCGCTGAACTAATAACCGTTAAGTTAGATGTCGCCCGGCGCAAACCATTTGCGCCGGGCGAAATACTCGAAAGGAGCAATTATGCTGAAATATATTGTGAAGCGCTTGCTGCTTTTAATTCCCGTTATTCTCGGTACTTCTGCAGTCGTCTTCTTTATCATGGGCATGGCGCCCGGTGATCCGGCTGTCGTGTTGCTTGGTACCGATGCAAAACCCGAAGCAGTAGTAGCACTGAGAGAAGAATTGGGACTGAATGATCCTCTTATCGTACAGTACGGTCGATACATGTCAAAGCTGCTGCGTGGTGATCTGGGCGAGTCCTATACGTCAAAAAGACCGGTATTTCAAGAGTACATGTCCCGTTTTCCCAACACCTTCAAACTGACCTTCTGGTCAATGGTGGTTTGTGTCTGCATTTCTATCCCCATTGGTATTATATCGGCAGTCAGGCAGTATTCGCTGATTGATAACTTGGGCATGGTCGGTGCTCTGGCGGGTCTATCGATCCCCAACTTCTGGCTGGGCTTGCTGCTGATCCTTGCCTTCTCACTCCATCTGGGATGGCTTCCGTCTGGCGGAGCAACGTTGCCGGGCAGTGTTATTTTGCCGGCGATTACCATTGGTACTGGACTGACTGCAAATCTTACCAGAACGACCCGTTCTGCAATGCTGGAGGTAGTTCGTCAGGACTATATCCGTACTGCCCGAGCAAAAGGTGTCGGCAGCAAAAAGGTCATCACCAAGCACGCTCTGCGCAATGCCATGATTCCCATCGTTACCATCTTCGTCAGTCAGTTCGGCGTTACGCTGGCAGGTGCGGCCACTACAGAGGTCGTGTTCTCCTGGCCCGGCATTGGCAGACTTACCATCGATGCCATCAACGCAAAGGATCGTCCTCTTGCAATTGGTTGCCTGATTATGACTGCCATCGTAATCAGTCTGTCTAACGTAGTCATGGACATCCTGTATGCTGTGGTCGACCCCAGAATCCGCATTGGAGGAGGGAAAAACTAACATGAAAAAACAGAAGCAAACAACTAACGGTCGTAAGCAAATTAGCAAGCAAAGAGACATCATCAACCGTCTGTTCCGGAGTGCCAACGCTGTTATTGGATTGATCATTATCCTTATTCTTGTTTTTACGGCTATTTTTGCAGATGTTCTTGTGGACTATGAAACCATGGTTATCAAGCCCAATGTGTTAGAGCGTTTGCAGAAGCCCAGCAGTGCGCATCTTTTGGGTACAGACGAACTGGGCCGTGATGTTTTGGCACGTCTGATCTATGGCGCACGTATGTCACTGGTAATTGGTCTGGGTGCGACTGTGTTTTCTGTAGGCACAGGCGTCATTCTGGGATCTATTGCCGGTTATTACGGTGGCTGGGTCGATAACATCATCATGCGCATCTGCGATGTTTTTATTGGCATTCCCGGCTTTTTGCTGGCTATTACCATTGCTGCAGCGTTTGGACAGAGCATGATCACACTGATGATTGCACTTGCATTTGGCGCTTTTGGAACCCAGACACGCATTATGCGTGGTGCTGTGTTAACGATCCTTGGACAGGAATATGTGGAAGCCGGTAAAGCTATGGGTGCAAATGCCTTCCAGATCATCTTCTACCACATCATTCCCAACTGCATCGCAACCATCATTGTTCAGTTCAGTCTGCGGCTTGCTGGTGGCGTTCTTGCTGCTTCCAGTCTGAGCTTCCTGGGTCTGGGTATTCAGCCTCCCGATCCCGAGTGGGGCGCTATGCTGTCCGGCGGACGAACCTATCTGCTGGATTCTTCCTACTTAACGCTGTTCCCCGGCCTGTGTATTATGATTACCATTCTGGCGTTTAATATGTTGGGCGATGGCCTTCGCGACTCGCTTGATCCGCGCCTCAAAAGATAGGAGGTTTACATCATGAGTGATACTGTTCAGAAAAATGATGAAGTCCTGCGAGTTGAAGGATTAACCGTATATTACGAGACCGATGAAGGCACTGCCAAGGCAGTCAATGACCTGGAGCTGGTAGTCAAGCGTGGTCGTACCGTAGGTCTGGTTGGTGAAACCGGTTCCGGAAAGACCACAACGGCGCTGGCAATTCTGCGCCTGGTGCCCGATCCCCCTGGCGTAATCAAATCGGGCAAGATCACCCTTGACGGCATGGACATTTTCTCTCTCACGGAGGGCGAAATGGACATGGTGCGCGGCAGACATGCATCTATGATCTTCCAGGATCCTATGACAGCACTGAACCCGGTTATGACTGTTGGTGACCAAATTGCTGAAACCCTGCGTATTCACGAGGGTTTAGGCAAAGAAGCGGCATATGCAAAAGCACAGGAAATGCTGAAGATGGTCGGTATTCCTCCCGAACGCGCCAAAGAGTATCCTCACCAGTTCTCCGGCGGCATGAAACAGCGCGTGGTGATCGCCATCGCCTTTGCCTGTAGCCCGCAGCTGCTGATCGCCGATGAGCCGACCACGGCACTGGATGTTACCATTCAAGCACAGATCCTGCGTGAAATGCATGAGCTGAAGGAACAGCACAATATGTCGATGATTATGATCACACATGATTTGGGTATTGTGGCACAGGTTTGTGATGAAGTGGCAGTTATTTATGCTGGTCGTATCATTGAATACGGCGACATCCGTGAAGTGTTCAAGAACACCAAGCATCCGTATACCCGCGGCCTGTTTGATTCCTTGCCCCGAATCAACGACGATCGCGAGAAACTCCAGCCCATTCCCGGCATGATGCCTGATCCCATGGAGCTGCCGGAAGGCTGCGCATTCGCACCCCGTTGCAAGTATGCCACCGAAGCCTGCAGCAAGGCGGTTCCCGGAAAGACATACTTCGGTGATAATCATTATGTGGCATGCTGTGCCTATGATGATCCTGCATTCTCGCTGTAAGGAGGTAACGGTATTATGAGTGAACATTTGCTGGAAGTTAAAAATCTGAAAAAATACTTTAAGACCGGTAA
>JAZSQH010000075.1:0-8641 GCA_045537865.1 Faecousia sp.
GACTCTACAACATCATGAAAACCACCAACGGCTATCTGAACAACCGGAACAATGCGGAAGCGCCTGTTTATTTCCGGGCATATATCCAGCTTGACGACGGCACATATCTGCTGGGTCAGGATTACGGTGTAGGCTTGAGCCTGCGGCAGCTTCTGGAGTTTGTCAACACAGACACCGAGTGGAACGAGCTGGAAGCCGGTCAGAAAAACGACTTGGTGGCGATGTACAAGAGCTATATCAAGGTGCTTTCCGGTTTTGATATTCCCAACCTGAAAGCAGCGGCAGATGTTTCTATGTTTACCATGGATGGTGTTACGCTGAAGTAGGTCAAGGTCTGCACCATGAAAAATGACAACATCGGCTATACCGATACGGCGGTTTTGCTGGCAGACCAAATCATGCGTACCAGCGGCAAAAAGCCCTATCTTGGCACATTTGATTCCAGCGCTTCTAATCAGATCGTTATTACCAGCGCCGCTGCTGCGGCAACATACCTGCCGGAAGGCGTGACCATCACTGGCACACAATATTTGATATTCCGTAACGGCGGTAATATCTTTGTTGTTGGCAACGATGAAATGGGCGCCGGATTGGGTGCGCAGGTGATTTCTCAGGCGATCCAGACAGCCAATGGCTCTGTTGATCTGACAAGCTTGCTGACCAATGGCGCAGTGAGCTATACCTTGGGTCAGGATCATCTGGCGCTGGATGCGGATGCGGAATACCGGATTATGACCTACAACATCGCCCGTGTGGAAACAGCAGGCGAGGGCAGATACGAAAACACCCTGAATACGATTGGCTACTACAACCCCGATGTGATCGGTTTCCAGGAGTTCTGTGAAAATTACACCGCAGACTTCGCGCCTATGCTGCAAGCGCAGGGTTATAGCTTTGTGGCTGGTGAAGTGGTAATCCGTGAGGGTTATGCCGATGGCGCTGCCCGGTATGACATGAATAACAACTACACACCCATCGCCTATAAGACCGATAAGTTCACGGTATTGGACAGCGGTTGGGATCGGCTGATTCCGGCAAATTATAACAGCTATGGCTGGCCGGGTTACACGGTGACTTGGGCGGTGCTGAGAGATAAGGCTACCGGTGAGGTGTTTGCCGTTTCCTCTCTGCATGACCTGACCTCCAATGATGAAGCCGGTCAGGCGGCAAAGAAAGCAGGTCTGCAGCTGGTTATCAATATTGTGCGTGAGCAGATTGTAGCACAGTATGATTGCCCGGTGTTCTGCATAGGCGACTTTAACAGCAATGAGGTAAAAGAAGAATACCAGTATTTGGCATCCCAGCCGGATTTTAATGATGCCCGCTATATTGCCGAGCGCAGCTATGCCATTGGCAATACCCACGCTGATGAGCTTGGTGTGCTGGAAATCAAGGGCTCTACCAACAGCTGTATCGACCATATCTTTGCAGTAGGCCAAGCCCGTGTACTCCGTCATCGTTACGGACACACAACGATCTCCGCAGCGGCATCTGACCACAAGCCGGTGTTCGTGGATGTTGCTATCGGCGAGACCTCCGGACAGATCAATACCGCAAAGGTATTCACAAGCGTTGACTATACCCACGTCAATATGGGTGTAACTCAGTAAAATACCAAATAAAAAGAGCCTTCGGCTGCGCCGAGGGTTCTTTTTGTCAATATAAACAGAATAAGGCGGCTTGATTTGTGCAATAGGGAAAAAACAAAATATCCCTTTATTTGGCAAATTGTTTATGGTAGAATATAAACAAATACCAACGAAAAGAGGTATCTCTATGAAACGTAGAATGTTAGCGGTTATCTGCGTGCTGGCGATTATGCTGGGTGTGATCGCATTCAGTACCGCTGCCCAGGATAACACAACCACTTATCGTGTGGGTTATGCCATTACGGATATTAACCCCTGGGTCAACCCGGATGACCACGATGAGGGTGTTTTGCCCGTTCCATTGGGCGGCTATGGTGACCCCCAATACCGATTGACCATGGGTATTGCAGACGATGATGGCGAGGCAGGCGAAAGCGGCAAAGAAGGTCTGTTTGCTACTTGTATCGCAGTGACCGATGACGATAATACCACTATGCTGTTTATCGCTTTCGATGCCATCAATACTGACGATGATATGGTAAAAGCGATTCGGGAAGGCATCGTGGCAGGTGTAGCGGCAGACAGCGCTCTGCAGGCCACAACTGACATTAGTCGTGACCAGATCATGGTCAGCGCCAGCCACAGCCACTTTGCCCCGGATTTTAGTTCGATTACCAAGGCAAGGCTTACAGCCGCACATGGTACGGAAACCGGTACTGAATTGTGGGAAATCTACAGCAATTATAAGACCCGTGTGACCCAGCAGATGGTTGATGTGGCGCTGGATTCCTTGCGTGACCGGGAAACGGTATCGGAAGTAAAGAAAACCGAGACCGATGCCAAAGAATTGACTGGCTATCAGCTTAACGGTGTCCGCCATTATGAGCTCACCGGCTATACCAAATATAATTACAACCCCATCGCTGCTCTTTGGGGCGGCAGTGTATATAGCTATAGCGGTGATGAACTGACTTGGGTTGCCGGCGATAACTTTGGCAGTAATCGTCATGCTGTTGAGCTGGGCATCAAGTTGGATGAATGGTCTGCAAGCAGCCCGAAAACATCCTACGGCGCAATATCCGGCTACTATGTCAAGACGGCCCAACATGTAACAGAGGCAAACGATACCCTCTACACCCTGGAATTCAGCTTTGATTCCGGCAAGGATACCATTATGCTTGCCAACTGGCGGGGTCATACCACGATTAACGGCGCGCTGACTTCTGACCAGCTGCTGTATTACACAGATCTGACGCAAGACAGCAGATATAACATTAAGAGCAAGGCTCATTACGTCAGCGGCGACTACTTCAATGCATTCCGCAACCTGATGAAGCAGCAGGGCTACGATGTTGCGATGATCAATGGTGCCGGTGGCAACATCAATAACAACAGCTATGCTTTTGATCCCAGTGTGGGAACGGATGGCTGGGGCGGCAATATTTCCTGGAGCCGCTTCTTTGAAGCCGGAAGCTTGACTGACATTAACGGCGCAAACGTGCCTGCCACCGATCTGCCTGCCACAGCTTTCGGCAAGTTGTTGGTGCGAGTGGCATTGGCGGATACCGACAAGCGCATCACCACTGTCTGTACCCCCGGTCAGATCCGCAGCGAGCAAGTCCGTTATGGCTTGGACGATAATGACTACGGCATTGATATAGAAACCCAGATTGATGCGTGGACTGCTGCCTACCAAGCTTGCGAGGCTGCCCAAAGCGCAGGTTCTGCGGTATATCCGTATAAATATGAACATAAAGACGGAACAGTTTGTATTATAAACTCCCGGTTCCATTGCAGTTATATTAAGTCATATATCCGTCGGCATACGGGCCAAGCATCGGAAAGCTTGGATTATGCCAAGTATGAGCTCAATGCTATTATGTTGGGAGAGCAGATCGCATTCGTGTCTGCCCCCGGCGAAATGTTTGATTATTATGATGCAAACAGCTCTCGGAAAAACGAGGATAACGACTGGCTAGAGCTGATCGATGAAGTCTACGGCACACCGTTTGTGCTGGGCTATACCAACGGCAAACATGGCTACCTGCCGAACACCCTGGCATTTGAATACAATGCGGATATCGAAAATTTGGGTAACGGCTCTTATGAGTCCAACAGCGCCCAGTTTAACAAGGGCGACGGCGAGAAGATCATTGAGGAATTTGCAAGATTACTTGCTATCGTAAGCGGCAAGAGCGAGATTACCGTCAAAGAAGCCTATTGCGAAGCTTGTGATGCAATTGTGGAGTGGAAGCCTCTGCTGAATTCCAACAATGGCGATCATTTCTGGTATTCCGGTCACTATTACCTCTATGAGGATATTAACGATGCTAATACCTGCGGCAAGCGTATTCGTAGCAGTGAAACGGTTTGCCTGGACCTGAACGGTCACAGACTGCAGACCAACGAGCGTACTTGCGGCAGAGCTTTCGTTGTGGAAACGTCAGCTACACTGAATGTGTTTGACTCCTCCGATGAAAAGACCGGTGTGATCAGCGGTCAGGGAATGATCGTTTCCTATAACCGCTCCGCCGATACATATAGCTACGAAAACGGCGGCACGATCTATGTACAAGGCAAGGGAACGCTGAATCTGTACGGCGGTGCCATTGAAAGACGAATCGTACAAGATCCCTACTACCGTAACAGCTATAATGCGGATGAGGGTTACTACAGATTGGTGGAGAATTTTGGTGTAGAGCTTGGCGGCACCATCTATGTCCACGCTACCTCTTATCTGAATGTCTATGGCGGCACCATCGGTAACGGCGCAGCTGCTTCTTTGGGCAATTGTGTGTATTCCCAATCTACGATAGACACCAACGGCGGCTTTGTTACCTTGGCAAACGATGCCAGTGCGGCAGAGATTTACTTCAAGTCTGAAACACCTCAGAATTATCTCACTGTCAGCGGCACGTATACCGGTCGCACAGCGCTGGCTTTGCAGAGCGCACAGAATGGTCAGGTCATTGGCAAGCTTGCTGATAACGGCGATATCTCCGATGCCTATATTTCTCTAGCCGATGACAGTGGCTTGTATGTAAAGGCAGATGGCACGAACTTGGTCATCACCGATGAAAAGCCTACCGTCACAATGGCTACCAACGGTGATAAGAAATACCCGTCCCTGCAGGATGCCATCGACGATTACACTTCCGGCGTGATCGAGCTGAAGGTTGCAGATACCGGTACGGTGACTGTGCCTGAAAACAAGACGGTAACCGTTGAGCTGAATGGCTTTGACCTTAACAATGTGGTGGCCAACGGCACGCTGTACGTCAAGGATTCCGAGACGGACGATTTTGATGTCAGCGACGGTAAATACGGCAAGATCACTGGTCAGATCACCGGCGATGTGCAGGCAGTGCCTGTAACCAACGGCGCAGGCTACCTGAAGATCACCGAGGATGACAATAGTGTTTCTTTCCATAAGGTAGAACTGGCGGTAACCGACATGGTTATGAGTTCCTCTCAGGTCAGCATTTACTACAACTGTAAGTTCGCCGGCGACCAGCTGGTGCAGGGCGAAGTTGATCAGTACGGCATGGCCATCAGCCTGAAGGGAACACCCCAGCTGGATGCGGAGACTAAGCAGTTCACCGCCGATTGCCAGCGCTCCTGGTTTACCCAGTTCAATGCCGGTGTGAACTCTGGCAGCAGTACCCGACTCTACAACATCATGAAAACCACCAACGGCTATCTGAACAACCGGAACAATGCGGAAGCGCCTGTTTATTTCCGGGCATATATCCAGCTTGACGACGGCACATATCTGCTGGGTCAGGACTACGGTGTAGGCTTGAGCCTGCGGCAGCTTTTGGAGTTCGTCAGTACAGACAGCGAGTGGGATGAGCTGGCAGATGGTCAGAAAAATGACTTGGTTGCGATGTATCAGAATTACACACGTGTCTTTAACGGCTGGAATGTTGACAAACTAAAAAATGCCATAAAGTAAAAGGACACTGTGCAATGCCTCTGTTCCAGACACCACAGTATCTAAAATAACAAAACCTCCCAACAAAATAGTTGGGAGGTTTTCTGTCATTCAAAATGCAGAATTCCAAAGCAATCGGGGTTATGGAAAGATGCCCGTGGCAAGGGAACGATGGGATTCCATGTAAGGTAATGCTTTTGCGCGGTTTTGTCGCCGCACTTATAGAAGTTTGCACGACAGTTCACGCCGGGCGCCGGTGCGTAATCCGGGAAGAAGCGGCGGACAAATGCGTGGGGGACAGCATAGGTGACTTCCCAGCCGTCAGCGGTGGTCTGTCCCTTGGGGAAAATCACCGCCTCCTCCGGGATCAGACGCATCAGGTCGTCAACACATGTGCCGAAGCCCATATACATAGCGCCGTTTAAGTTGCACTCTATGTTAATGTAGCGACGGTCACCGTCAATAGGGGAGAAGAAAAATTCCAGACAGCTGTCCTCGCAAATTTCGTCCAAAACACCGGTGAGCTCTGCCCGGATCTGGGATTCAACGGCGGTGAGCCGCACATATAATGCCGTATCGTCATAGCAAAGCTGTGCTTTGGCGGAAATGGGCAGATCATCCGGGGTGTTGTGGTGATAGTCGATGGCCAGGGCAGGGACGGTGTCCCAGGAAAAATCATCCGGACGGCGGATAATGGTATACTCACGCATAGCGATATCTCCTTATGTGTGTTATTTTCTGCCAGTATATCATATCACACAGCCGGATGTAAATACCGGGGGAAAGAAATCGGTAAAACTTATCTATATTCGGCAAATGTTCATTGACAATATGCGGAAAAAAAGGTATGATATAGGAGTATAAATCTGCGTGCGAGCAAGGGAAGGGAAGTGGCGATATGCTGGCAATCAAGAATGCAACGCTCATTATGCGTGATCATTTGATTCCTGAGGCAGTCTTGTTTGTAGAGGACGGTATTATTCAGGGTTTTGGTGAAATGCGCACCACCCCGATTCCTGCCGGTTGTGAGGAGCTGGATGCCCAGGGCCTGTATGTAGGCCCCGGTCTTGTGGATATTCACAACCACTCCGGCGGCGGTCACTGGTTCTATGACGAGCCGATCCCGGCAGCGCAATTCAATCTTGCCCACGGCACTACTACTGTGCTGGCAACCTTGTACTTTAACATGACTAAGGAGCAGCTGGTGGAGCAAGCCAAATGCGTGCAGGCGGCCATGCAGCAGCCTGAGGGCGCAAACATTGGCGGCTTCTATATGGAAGCGCCCTACATGAATCCCAAGTTTGGCGCAGACCGGGAAAACAATCCTTGGAATGACCCGGTGAATAAGGACAATTACCAGCCGATTATCGATCAGGTGGGAACAGATGCAAAGGTTTGGGTGCTGGCTCCCGAGCGTGAGAACATCGAGCAGTTTGTCATGGATTGCAAGAAAGTCAATCCCACAGTGAAGTTTTCTGTGGGTCACAGCGAAGCCTCTCCCCAGCAGATCGAGGCGCTGATCCCTTACGGTTTGTGCATTGGCACACACCATACCAACGCTACCGGCGATCGCCCCATGTACCCTGAGTGCAGAGGTGTGTGCGTAGACGAAACGGTGAACTACAATAAAGATATTTACGCAGAGATGATCTGCGATAGCCGTGGCATCCATGTTGATCCCTATATGCAGCGTCTGATCCGGAAAATCAAGGGTGAGGACAGACTGATCCTGATTTCCGATTCCTGCGTGTTTGACGGGCCTGTTCCCGAGGGCTATGAGGGTGTGACCGATCTTTGCTTCGACTACGAGGGCGAGATCGCCGGCTCTAAGCTGACTCTTGAGGTGGCATGCCGTAACATGATGAAGCATACCGGCGCGTCCATCGTGGATGTGTTCCGTTATGCCTCCTACAACCCCTCCAGAGCGGTCGGCTTCCTGGATCGTGGCGAGATTCGCCAAGGACTTCGTGCGGACCTGGTGATTTGTGATCACCAGATGAATATAAAAACCGTAATTCTGAAAGGAGAAGTACAATAATGAAAGACTTTATCACTGATCCCGCAACCAAATTTGACTTCCAGCCTCATGAGTTTGTCCCCTTCAAGGACAAGGAAGTCTGTGAGCGCGTTCGTAATATGAGCGGTCTGGAACTGGAGCAGCGTGAGCCCTGGTGGCATCCCGAGTTCCAGGTTAAGGTTATGATGAACCCCCATCCCGTTCTGATCGCAACTCTGTTCGCTCGTCTGAAGGCAGCTTCTGAAGCTGGTAAGACCTTCACCATGATTCTGGGCAACCCTGAGCCCGATACTTACATCCCCCTGGCACAGCTGATCAACTACTTCCAGGTTGACTGCTCTAAGGTGCATCTGGTAGCCGAGGACGAGTGGGCTGACCAGGACGGCAACATCGCTCCCATCACTTACGAGGCTGGCTTTGCACACTCTCTGATTAAGTACTTCTACTATCAGATCGACGAGAAGCTGCGTATGCCCATGGAGAATGTTCACTTCCCCACCAACGAGAACATCAAGGACTACTCCAAGATCATCAATGATGTTTCCGAGGGCGGCGCTGATATCGCTTCCACCTCTCCCGGTTGGGCAGGCCACATGGCATTCGTGGATCCCATCCCCGAGTTCATTGGCTCCGGCGACATCGAGGAGTGGCTGAACCAGCCTGCTCAGATCGTCAAGCTGCACCCCATGACCATCATGCAGAACTCCCTGAACGGCACCTTCGGTCAGTCCGGCGACATCGCAAATGTTCCTCCCTGCGCCGCTACCATCGGACCTCTGGACGTTATGCGTGCTAAGGAGCGTATCGAGGTTCATGCACTGGCAACCTGCGGTACTTTCTCTTCCTGGCAGAGAATGATTTCCCGTCTGTGCACCCACGGCCCCATCACTCCCTACCTGCCCTCCACCATGCTGCAGACCAAGAAGACCCAGGTCTACATCAGCGAAGAGCTGGCTGCTCCCTTCGAGTGCTGGGAGAAGGTCGGCTACTAATTTCGCTACGTACAAACAATCATGAAGAGCAGTATATTGCAGCCATTCTGTAGCAAGATGTCTGCAAGGCTAGGTTATAATGCGGTGTAACCTGCCATAAAATGATTCT
>JAZSQH010000088.1:0-36622 GCA_045537865.1 Faecousia sp.
CCCGGCAGGGGCGGTGTATTGGCTGCTGCGGCAGCTTGGGGCATTGCCCATGATGGCAGATTTTTTAGACCCCTTTGGTAGGCTTTTGGGCATGAACGGGGTGATCTTGCTGGCCTTTGCCCTGGCGCTGCCGGCCAATGAGCTGCTGATCCCCCTGATTTTAATGGTGGATGGGCAGGGGCTGGAGCTGTCGGCGGTGACGGCGGTCTGCACCATGGTGTTCACCGTCTTTCATTGGCCCTGCTCCACCACGCTGCTGACGGTTTACAAGGAAACGGGCAGCATCAAAACAACAGCGGCGGCATTTGCGCTGCCGACCGCTGTTGGAATGGGGCTGTGTATGGTGCTAAATTGGCTTCTGCAATATTTCGGCGGTTAAAGCGGAAACCTCGTAGGCGGTGCGCTCCTCAGCCCCGGCCTCGGTTTGTTTGGTATAGATCCGGCTTTGCAGCCGTCCCTCCATGCGGATGATGTCGCCGGTGGCGCATCGGGATATCTCCTGGGCTGTCCTGCCCCAGAGGATACAGGGCAGGTAGTCCGCCCGGTGGAAATGGCGGGGAACGGCCACCATCACATCGCAGATTTCCCGCCCCAGGGGGGTGCGGCGAAGATTGGGGATGCGGCACAGCGGGCCCTGCAGCAATACCTGATTGGCAGGCGCGCCCTCGGTGACGGTAATGGATGCGGCAAACACAAAGACCAGAAGCCGCCGCTGACCGTTTTCCTTTAAATTGTGGGAGCGAATCTGCCCCTCAATTTCCAGCATGTCCCCGGCGGATAAGTCCATGGCATTGAGGATCTGCTCCTCGGCAATGACCGGCAGCACATCCACCGTACCGGACAGCCGGGCAACCGATACAAAAAAGCGAAAAAACCGCTTGCGATGATTTTCGTGGGAAAGCGTGGGCAGACCCACCAGTTCGCCCCGCAAAAAGACCTTGTTTTCGGATTGTTCCATAAGTACCACCTCAGTTACAGTTGTATGGAACATCCTATGGCTGCGGGAGGGAAATAAGAACCCGGCAGGAAATTTCCTGCCGGGATATGTGTCAATGGAAGATTATCTGCGTTTGGTGTTGCTTCGGCTTTTGGGCGCAGGTTTTTTGCCTGCCTTGGCGGGGGGACGCTTGCCGATGGGCTTGGGGGGCGGGGTATGGCCGCCTGCCTTGGGAGGAATCGCCCGAATTAAGCATTTTGGGCCGGTGCCGATCAGATCCTCCCGGTGCGCCTTGATCAGCGCCTCCTTTACCAAATAGTAATTTTTGGGGTTGCGGTATTGGATGAGCGCCCGCTGCATGGCCTTTTCGTGCGGGTCGGTGGGCACATAAACCTTTTCCATGGTGCGGGGATCAAGCCCGGTGTAGTACATCACGGTGGAAAGGGTGGAGGGGGTGGGGTAGAAGTCCTGCACCTGCTCCGGGTTATAGCCCATCTCCCGGATATATTCGGCCAGCTCAATGGCCTCCTTCAGGGTAGAGCCGGGGTGGCTGCTCATCAGGTAGGGGACAAGGTATTGGTTCATGCCGTACTGCTTGTTCAAAGCAAAATATTTGTCCACAAATTTGTTGTATACGGCATTGCGGGGCTTGCCCATGCGGTCGAGCACCGTGTCCGACACATGCTCCGGGGCGACTTTCAGCTGCCCGGAAATGTGGTACTGCACCAATTCCTTGAAGAAGGTATCCTTTTTGTCCGCCAGCAGATAGTCAAAGCGGATGCCGCTGCGGACAAAGACCTTTTTTACACCGGGCAGCTTGCGCAATTTCCGCAAAAGAGCGATATAATCAGAATGGTCTGCCCGGAGATTTTTGCAGGGTGTGGGGTGGAGGCACTGCCGGTGGGGACAAGCGCCCTTTGTCAGCTGCTTGTCGCAGGCAGGATGGCGGAAGTTGGCGGTAGGACCGCCTACATCATGAATGTAGCCTTTGAAATCCTTGTCTTTGGTCATCAGCTCCGCTTCCGCCAAAATGGACTCGTGGCTGCGGGTCTGAATAATGCGGCCTTGATGGAATGTGAGCGCGCAGAAAGAGCAAGCGCCAAAGCAGCCCCGGTTACTCACCAGACTGAACTTTACTTCCTCAATGGCAGGCACACCGCCGGCCTTGGCATAGCTCGGATGCCATGCGCGGCAGTAGGGCAGGTCATAAACAGCGTCCATTTCCTCGGTGGTCAGCGGCTTTTGGGGCGGATTCTGCACAATGAATTCCTTGCCGTAGGGCTCTGCCAGCCGCTTTGCGGTAAAGGGGTCACAGTTACTGTACTGCACCTTGAAACTCTCAGCGTATGCCTTTTTATTGGTTTTCAGCAGATCGTATGCAGGAAGCACCACCGTGGGCAGGCTTTCGTCCAGCTCTTTTGCCCGAAATACCGTGCCGTCGATGTAGGTAATATCTTTTACCTCCATACCCGAATTCAGCGCATCGGCAACTTCCACAATGGTCTTTTCGCCCATGCCGTACATCAAAAGGTCAGCCTGACTGTCCAGTAAAATAGAGCGTTTCATGCTTTCAGACCAGTAATCGTAATGGGCGAGCCGGCGCAGACTGGCTTCAATACCGCCGATGAGAATGGGGGTGTCTTTGTAGGTCTGCCGAATCAGATTGCAGTACACCACCGTGGCATAGTCTGGGCGCTTGCCCATTACGCCGCCGGGGGTAAAAGCGTCGGTTTTGCGGCGGTGCTTGGTAACGGAGTAGTGGTTGACCATGGAGTCCATGTTACCACCGGAAACCAAAAAACCCAAACGGGGCTTACCCAACACCGTCACGGACTGGGGGTTTTTCCAGTCCGGCTGGGAAATAATACCCACGGTATAGCCGGCATGCTCCAGCACACGGCTGATGATTGCATGACCGAAGGAGGGGTGATCCACATAGGCATCGCCGATGACGTAGACGAAATCGCACTGCTCCCAGCCACGCTTAACCATATCCTGTTTTGAAATCGGGAGAAAGTCCATAGGAAGCCTCCAACAAGTATTTTTACCAGTATAACATTTTTCTGCAAAAAAAGAAACAAGGAAAAACATGTTTATTGACAGAACATCAAATAGATTTATAATAAAGATAAGGAGGCGATATTATGGCAGTTCGTTTGAATGAGAATCAGGAAGTGGTGCAGACCATCCGTGAGGGCTTGAAGCGTACCGGCGGATATTGCCCGTGCCGCCTGGAACGCACCGAGGAGAATAAATGTATCTGCAAGGAGTTCCGGGAGCAGATGGCAGACCCGGATTACAAAGGCTATTGCCATTGCTTGCTTTATTATAAGGATTAAATTTGAAAAACCGCAAAAAAGAGGTTGACAAATGAATTCCACCGTGTTAATATACTCTAGCGTTAAGCGAAAGCTTGCGATATATGGGCGAGTGGTGGAATTGGTAGACTCGCTAGATTCAGGTTCTAGTGTTCACTGCGGACGTGCGGGTTCAAGTCCCGCCTCGCCCACCAAAGAGACAGTCGAAAGGCTGTCTCTTCTTTTTTAGGATATCCTTGCCAAAACGGCTAAAACCCCTTGGTTTCAACGAGTTTGGATCCCAAGGGGTATTTTTTGTCCCTTTCAGTGCATACAGATCCATTTGCAACTATTTCTATCTGTTTTGGTCGCCCTCGCCGCCCAACCGCCGCCCGCTTCGAAATAAATATTGATTCTTACTTGTTCTTATGGTTTGTAGGAATTTTTGTATGTATGAAATAAATTGTAGAACATACAATATTATTTGAGAAAATGGCTTGACAAAAATAATTGTATATGATAGCTTTAAATGGATATGAGTTTTTGTGAAGGAACCAGCTGTCTGTAGGGGACTGCGGGTTTCTTTTTGCTTTTTTAGGCGCAAATTAAAAAAAGGAGATAAAATTATGGAAGTACAACTCCAGGAACTGATCGATCAGATCAAGAAAGACGGTGTGGCCGTAGCGGAAGCAGAAGCCAAGAGCATTGTTGACACTGCCAAAGCAGAGGCTGACAAGCTGGTGGCCGATGCCCGGGCGCAGGCCCAGCAGATCTTGGCAAGCGCCAAGGCTGAGACCGAGAGAATGACCCGATCCGGTGAGGATGCCATCCGTCAGGCTGGCCGCAATCTGCTGATCTCCTTTCGGGAGAGTGTGACAAGGGAGCTCAATGCTGTCGTAAATGAGAATGTGGCGGCGGTGTACAACTCCAAGGCGCTGGCAGAGCTGATCATCCATGTGGTGAATAACTGGACAGTGCAGCCGGAAGCAGAGGATCTGACTGTAATCCTGAACAGCCAGGATCTGGAAAAGCTGGAGGAGACGGTGGTTTCTGCGCTGAAGCAGACGCTGTCCCGCGAGATTACACTGAAGGCTAATGATAACTTCGACGGTGGCTTCCGTATTGCCGTGAATAACGGTAGCGCCTATTATGATTTCTCTGCTGATGCCGTTGTGCAGATGCTGTCCAATTATCTCAGTCCCAAGGTTGCCCAGCTTTTGAAAGAGGCGAAGTAACATGGCAGAATATTATTTGATCTCACAACTGCCCTCGCTGGACGGAATCGGTGATAACACACCGCTTCCCATATCCCAGAAGCGGTTTGATGAGTTGTGTGAAAGCTTTTTGTCAGATCAGACGAAAGAGCTGCTGGCAAAGCTGACACTGTCGCCACCTCAGATACCGGAGGAAAGCGGTTCTGCGCTGATCGACAGTTGGAACGAAAGCGAACGCAATCTGCGCTTTGCGCTGGCAAAGGTGCGTGCAGATAAAATGCACAAGCATTTCGACACCGAGAACAAGCCTATACTGGCAGACAATATTAAGGCGGCTGCCATGGCGGCAGATGCGGATGATCCTATGGAGTCAGAGAAGTTTTTGAACCGTTTCCGTCTGGAGGTTCTGGAGCTGCTCAGACCCACAGATCCCTTCTCGGATGATTTTGTCCTGTACTACGGACTCAAGCTGAAGTTGCTGCTTCGCATCCGTCAGTTTGACACCAAGACAGGCGAAAAGGAATACCGAAATTTCTACAACTCCATTTTGTATGGAGATAGGTTGGAGGCAAAACAATGACCGCAAACACAGGAAAGGTTGTAAGCATAAACGGAAACCTTGTGTCCGTCGCTTTTGACGGCAACGTTTCCATGAACGAAATATGCTTCGTTAAGGTTGGCGATACCTCCCTGAAAAGCGAGGTTATTCGCATTAAGGGCAACATTGCCCAGATCCAGGTTTATGAAATGACTGATGGTGTCCAGTGTGGAGATCTGGTGGAATTCACCGGAGATATGCTCTCTGCAGAGCTGGGCCCCGGTCTGTTGGGTCAGGTCTACGACGGCTTGCAGAATCCCCTGCCCGTGCTGGCAGAGCAGGCCGGCTGGTTCTTGGAGCGTGGTATCTACGCTGACGGACTGAACGTGGAAAAGAAGTGGGAGTTCACCCCCACCGCAAAGGTAGGCGATGTGCTTCGTGCAGGCGAATACATCGGCACCGTTCCCGAAGGTCCTTTTACCCACAAGATCTTTATCCCCTTCTACCTGCTGGGCAGCTACACCATCAAGTCCATTGCAGAAAAGGGCGAATATACCGTCCGGGAGACCGTTGCGGTCATCACCGATGACCGTGGCCGTGAGATTCCCCTGACCATGTCCTTCAAGTGGCCTGTGAAGCGGGCGGTCAAGTGCTACGCAGAGCGACTGGCTCCCGTGGAAACCATGGAGACCAAGGTGCGTCTGATCGACTCCTTCTTCCCCGTGGCAAAGGGCGGCACCTACTGTACCCCCGGCCCCTTCGGTGCAGGTAAGACCGTTCTGCAGCACACCACCTCCAAGTATGCGGATGTGGATATTGTTATCATCGCTGCCTGTGGCGAGCGTGCAGGTGAGGTTGTGGAAACCCTGACCGAGTTCCCCGAGCTGACCGACCCCAAAACCGGCCGCAGCCTGATGGAACGTACCATCATCATCTGTAACACCTCTTCCATGCCTGTTGCTTCCCGTGAAGCTTCCGTCTACACCTCCGTGACCTTGGCAGAGTACTACCGCCAGATGGGTCTGAACGTTCTGCTTCTGGCAGACTCCACCTCCCGTTGGGCGCAGGCACTGCGTGAAATGTCCGGCAGACTGGAAGAGATCCCCGGTGAGGAAGCCTTCCCCGCTTATCTGGAATCCTACATTGCCGCCTTCTACGAAAGAGCCGGCTATGTACGTCTGCCCGACGGCAGCACCGGTTCCGTCACCATCGGCGGCACCGTTTCCCCTGCAGGCGGTAACTTTGAAGAGCCTGTGACCCAGGCAACCCTGAAGGTGGTTGGCGCTTTCCACGGTCTTTCCCGTGAGCGTTCCGATGCCAGAAAGTTCCCCGCTATCGACCCCATGATCTCCTGGTCCAAGTACCAGTGTGTCATTGACAGCACAAAATCCGCCTTCTGCAAGAACATCCTGCATCAGGGTTCCGAGATCGGCTCCATGATGAAGGTCATCGGCGAAGAAGGCACCACCCTGGACGACTATGTCACCTACCTGAAGTCCGAGATGCTGGATGCGGTTTATCTGCAGCAGAACTCCTTCGATCTGGTGGATGCCAACAGTGGCAAGCAGCGTCAGCGCTACGTGGTGGATAAGCTGATCTACATTCTGGGCAGCGACTACACCGTAGCAAACAAGGATGATGCCCGTAGCTTTATCAACCGTTTGCGCCAGAAGTTCATCGACTGGAACTACACCGAGTTTGGCAGCTGCGCCTTCAAGACCGTTGAGGCTGAACTGGACAATCTGTACCGTGAGGGCAACGGCAAGCTGACCTCTCAGGCAGAAAGCTTATTAAAGGACGGTGAATGATTATGAACAAAGTATATAATCGCATCGAATCCATCACCGGTAACGTTATCACCGTCAAAGCCACCGGCGTCCGCTACAAGGAGCTGGCACAGATCAACACCCGTTTTGGCAAGTCTCTGGCACAGGTCAACAAGATCGACGGCGACATCGTTTCTTTGCAGGTGTTTTCCGGCGGTCAGGGCGTTTCCACTGGTGACGAGGTTCGTTTCCTGGGTCAGGAAATGCGTGTTTCCTTCAGTGATGATCTGCTGGGTCGTATATTCAACGGCTCTGGTGAGCCCAGAGATAATGGCCCTGCCCTAACGGAGAACATGACCCCCATTGGCGGCCCCTCCGTCAACCCCACCAAACGTATTCTTGCCAACCGGATGATGCGTACGAACATTCCTATGATCGATATGTTCAACACGCTGGTGGTTTCTCAGAAGCTGCCCATTTTCTCCATCTCCGGTGAGCCTTACAACCAGCTGCTGGCTCGTATCGCCATGCAGGCAGATGCAGACGTGATCGTGCTGGGCGGCATGGGTCTGAAGTACGACGACTTCCTGTACTTCAAGGAAGAACTGTCCAAGGGCGGCGCTCTGAGCAAGACCGTCATGTTCATCCACACTGCATCCGACCCCACGGTTGAATGTATGATGATCCCCGACATGGTACTGGCAGTTGCGGAGCAGTTCGCTTTGCAGAATAAGGACGTATTGGTGCTGCTTACCGATATGACCAACTTTGCCGATGCCATGAAGGAAATCGCAATCACCCAAGAGCAGGTTCCCTCTAACCGTGGTTATCCCGGCGACCTGTACTCCCAGCTGGCTGCCCGTTACGAAAAGGCCGTTGACTTTGACGATTCCGGCTCTGTAACCGTTCTGGCAGTTACCACCATGCCCGGCGACGACGTGACCCACCCTGTTCCCGATAACACCGGCTATATCACCGAAGGTCAGTATTATCTCAAGGGCGGCCGTATCGAGCCCTTCGGTTCCCTTTCACGACTGAAGCAGAACGTCAACGGCAAGACCCGTAAGGATCACCGTGCCCTGATGGATGCTATGATCCGCCTGTATTCTTCCTACAAGGAAACTGTGGAAAAGAAGAACATGGGCTTTGCCATGAGCCGCTGGGACGAAAAACTTCTCAAGTACGGTGAGTTGTTCGAAAGCGAACTGATGGCTCTGTCGGTCAACCTGCCTTTGGAAGGTGCGCTTGACCTTGGCTGGAAGATCCTTGCGGATTGCTTTGAGAAGGACGAAACCGGAATCAAGTCCGACCTTACCGATGCGTTCTGGCCCAATAAGTAAGGGAGGAGCAAGATTTTGGCAAAGATCAAATTAACGAAAAATGAGTTAAAGGTACAAAAGGATGCCCTGAAAATGTACCGCAGATATTTGCCGACTCTGACACTGAAAAAGCAGCAGCTCCAATCGGAGATTCGTACCATCGGTGCAAAGGCCGACCAGGTTCGCCAGCAGCGACAGGCGCTGGAGGAAGGGTTTGGTAATTGGATCGCCGTGTTCAGCGAGAAGGAAGCCTTTCCTGCCGGGATTATCACCGTCAGCAATATCCGTAAGGGTAAAGGCAACATTGCCGGTGTAGACATTCCCGTCTATGAAGGCGCGGACTTTACTCGTGGTGACTATGATCTGTACGAAACGCCCCTTTGGGTGGACATCGCCGCAAACCACATGGAACAGGCAATGTCCTTAGACTTGGAGGCCGAGGTTTTGGACGAGCAGGTCAGACTTCTGGAAGCGGAGCTGCGTGCGACATCTCAGCGAGTGAATCTGTTTGAAAAGGTAAAAATCCCTGAGACAGAGGCAAATATCAAAAAGATTGCCATTTATATGGCAGACCAGCAGGTCAGCGCTGTTGTGCGATCTAAGATATCCAAGCGAAAGATCGCCCAGCGTAATGCGGAAGCTTCCGAAAAGGAGGTATATGCATTATGATTGTGCCTATGAAAAAAATCTCTCTCATCATATTGAGAGAGCAAAAAGAAGAAGCGTTGAAAAAGCTTCGCAAGCTGGGTCTTTTGCAGATTGAGATATCAGAAGGCACCGGCGAAGGAATTATGCAGCTGCGTGACCGTATCTCCTCTTTGGAGAGCGCAATCTTCACTGTAGGAAAGAAGAAAGACGCAGAGCAAAAGACCGCAGATAAAGAAGAAGCCTTGGCCATTGCTGCCCAAGTGGCAGCCTTGAGTGACGAGAAGAAGAACTGTCAGGCTGAGCATCTTGCTATGGAGCTGGAGCTGGAACGGATGAAGAACTGGGGCGAACTTGACCTGGATTCCGTTGCAGAATTGGCAGATATGGGTGTTGAGATTGCGCTTTACCAAATGCCGGTGGCGGAATACGATGTCCTGCCGGAAACGGTAAAGACCTTGCGGCTGGAAGAAAATAAGAATATTGTTCGATTCTTGCTTTTGGAAGCTGACGAGGAGAGCCGCACGGCCATGAGCGCTTTCCACTTCAATCTGCCGCCTATGTCCACCGGAATGATGCGTGAGAAGATCACTCAGCTGAATGACCGGATGGCGCAGATCGATAAGCAGATCGCAGATTTTATCTGCTACGCAGACAGCATGAAGGCGGCTGTGAAAGCTTGTGAGAAGGAACTGGAATTTGAAACCTATGCCACCGGCATGGCGGAAGAAAGCCTGTCCCAAGACCGCGGCGTTGCCTATTTTAACGGCTATATCGAAGCGGAAAATCTCGACAAGCTGAAATCTTTGGCAGCGGAGAACAACTGGGGCCTTCTCTCTGAAGATCCCGCGGAGGAGGACAATGTCCCCACCAAGCTGAAAAACAATAAGTTTGTTAGCTTGATTTATCCGCTGACCGATTTCCTTAACACCGTTCCCGGTTATTTTGAGTATGATATTTCCGGATGGTTTTTGGGATTCATCCTTATTTTCTTCGGCATTATCTTCGGCGACGGCGGCTACGGCCTGCTGATTACCGCCATCGCTGCGATTCCGGTGCTGAGCGCATTGAAAAAGCATAAGCCGGTGGAACCCACCTTCCTATTGATCGGTCTGTTCGGTCTGTCGACTATGTTGTGGGGAACGATCACCTGCACATGGTTTGGTCTGACACCCGAGCAGTTGCCGCAGTGGCTGCAGAGCTTGTCGATCCCGGTGTTTTCCAATGTGTACGCTGACAAGATATGGTATCCCTTCTGGATGGAGGGCGCAGCCGGTCTGACAACGGCGCAGAATTTGCAGATTTTCTGCTTCTCTCTGGCACTGATCCAGCTGACCGTTGCGCATATCATGGTAGCAGGGCGGAACAAACGTTCCCTGAAAATTTTGGGTGACTTTGGTTCGATCCTTCAACTGATAGGTATGTACTATCTGGTGTTGAGCTTCGTGGTTAATCCCACGGTGTTCCCTTTGGATTTGGTGATCGCCGGCGTGCCCGTCGGTACGGTAGCACTGGCATTCATTGGCATTGGTTTTGCTATGAGCTTCGTGTTCGCCAACTATGAAGGCAGCATCGGCAAGTCTATTTTGGCAAGTCTTTCCAATATTATCACCGTTCTTTTGGGCGTGGTAAATGTGTTCTCGGACATTATTTCCTACATTCGTCTGTGGGCGGTGGGTCTGGCAGGTGCGGCCATTTCCGCAACCGTAAATCAGTTGGCAAGCCCCATGCTGGGAAATTTCCTGTTTATGATCTTTGCGATCATTCTGTTGGTGTTTGGTCACGGTCTTAACATGATTCTGAATGTTCTGTCTGTGATCGTCCACGGCATTCGCCTGAACACCCTGGAATTTTCCTCCCATTTGGATATGGCGTGGAGCGGCTACAAATTTAAGCCTTTTAACGAATAATTGATATAAAGGAGAATGATTATGAATTTCGGACTTTTGGGTACAGCGCTGGCAATGGGTATTGCAGCCAGCGGCTCTGCAATCGGTATCGGCATCGCAGGTCAGGCTTCCATCGGCGCATGGAAGAAGTGCTACATGACAAATAAGGCAGCACCCTTTATTTTGACCGTTTTTGCCGGCGCACCTCTGACACAGACCATCTACGGCTTCCTGCTGATGCAGCAGATGCAGGCATCCTCCTCAGATCCTGCGTTCCTGCTGGGTCTGGGCATTGCCTCCGGTCTGGCTATGGCATTTTCCGCGGTGTTCCAGGGTAAGGCAGGCGCAGCTGGCGCTGACGCTCTGGCAGAGAGCGGTAAGGGCTTCTCCCAGTATATTACTGTGGTCGGTCTTTGCGAAACCGTCGCTCTGTTTGCGCTGGTTTTCAGCATGGTCGCTCTGGGTTGATCCAATACACAAATCAGGCAGGCACGGAATGTGCCTGCCTGATTATTTATCTGCGATCGCTGAAAATAAGATCAATAGCCTAAAAAAGCTTGACGATATTTGCCTGTGGGTGTATAATCCCCACAGTATAAAAATGGAACAAGGTGATTTTATGTCAACCGTAATCGAACAGGTTTCCATTCTGACGATCTTTATTGCGCTGGGATATACGCTTGCCAAGAGCAAGCTGGCAAACACTGAGCATAGCAAATTGTTATCCGTGCTGTGTTTCTATGTTTTCCTGCCTGCTAACATTTTTAAAACATTTTTAGAGAATTTTACAGTTACCTATCTGACTGAAAAGTATGATTTGGTGCTGGCTGGTGCGGTGTTTGTGATTCTGATGGCGCTGATCAGTATTCCTGCAAGCAAGATGATCAGCAAGGATAAATATCAGCAGGCAATCTACCAGTATTCCATTGTCGTACCGAACTTCGGTTACGTAGGCTATGCCTTAGCCGGCGATATTTTCGGCAGCGGCATGCTGCTGAATGTGATGATGTTTGCCATCCCCCTTTCCATGTATACATATACCGTTGGCTATTGCATCCTGACAAAGGGCAAAGTTTCCTTTAAAAAACTGATGAGCCCTGCCAATATTGCGCTGGCTGCCGGTGCAGTGGTGGGACTGCTGAATATCCCTGTGCCCGATGTTGTCAGTGACATATTGGGCAAGGCTTCCGGCTGTATGGGACCTACCAGTATGCTGCTGACCGGCATGGTGATCGCAGAGTATAATCTGGTTGAGCTGTTTACCAAGAAGGTGGCGTACCTGATGAGTGCGCTGCGTCTGCTGGTGATCCCGATCAGTGTAGGACTGATTCTGAAAGTGCTGGGTCTGAATCATTTGATTCCCCCGGCAATTATGATCTTGTGCGTGCCCTGCGGCATGAACACCATTGTGTTCCCCAAGCTCGTCGGCGAGGACTGCAAGACCGGCGCATCCCTGACTTGCGTCACCAGCATTTTGTGCGTGGCAACCATTCCGCTGTGCTTGTGGCTGTTCGGCATCAGCGCTTAAAAAACCATAAATACAGACACACTTCGATGTGTCTGTATTTTCATGCAGAGCAAAAAAGCAAGTCAGAAAGCGGTGTTTTTGTAACTATATTTAGTTTTGCTGGTGTTTGCCATAAAGGCGTTATATCAGTAGTGTGGCGACTGAATCCATGTGTTTTGCAAGGAGAATCGGTCTTGCTTGCAATAAATTATTCATAATTACGGCAATATTTGCTTGACTGTGCATAATATCTTGTGTTATAATTTTTTACACGTGATTTGGGTGTTTGGCTTTTGTGCTATTACAATCAGCCAAAAAGCAAATCACAAAAAATGTAATGAAAGAGGAAAACAATGATGAAGAAGATTCTGGCTGTTGTTTTGTGCCTGAGCATGCTGCTGGCATTTGCTGCTTGCGGCGCCGCACAGAACGATACTCCCGCAACTGCCGAGGCTGAATACAAGCTGGGTATGGGTGTTGTTGTGAACACCGATAGCTCCAAGGCAGGCAATGCACAGGTCGACGCAACTGTCGCTGCTGTTGTTACCGACGCTGATGGCAAGATCGTTCTGTGCCGCATTGATGTTGCACAGAACAAGATGGACGTGACTGACGGCGCTGTCGAGGCTGAGAAGGAATTCAAGACCAAGATGGAGCTGGGCGACGACTACAACATGGCTAAGTTTGGCCAGCCCAACGTTGAGGGCGGCACTGTCAAGGAGTGGTACGTGCAGACCAAGGCTTTCGAGCAGTATGTGATCGGCAAGACCGCTGCTGAGGTCGAGGCTATCGAGCTGCAGGAAGTCAACGCTCACAAGATCGCTGTTGACGAGGCTCTGCTGAGCGCCGGCTGCACCATGCAGATCACTGAGTTCATGGCTGCTGTTGTCAAGGCTTGCAAGGATGAGCAGGGCATGAGCTTTAAGACTGCCGGCGAGTTCACTCTGGGTGTTGCTGCAAAGTCCACGGTTGATGCTGCTACCAAGGCTGCTACCGCTGAGGAGGATGGCGTTGTCGCTATGTACTCCGACTTTGCTTGCGCCGTTATCGCTGACGGCAAGGTCCTGGCTACCCTGAACGACGCTATCCAGCCCAAGATCGCTATCACCGCAGCAGGTGAGATCGGCGACACCACTTTCGTGGGCACCAAGCGTGAGCTGAAGGAAGACTACAACATGGCTAAGTTCGGCCAGCCCAACGTTGAGGGCGGCACTGTCAAGGAGTGGTACATCCAGTCCGAGGCTTTCTCCAAGCATGTTGTTGGTATGACCGGCGCTGAGATCGCTGCTATGGAGACCAAGGAAGTCAATGCACACCAGATCCCCGTTGATGAGGCTCTGCTGAGCGCCGGCTGCACCATGCAGATCACCGATATTTGCGCTGTTGTTGCGCAGGCTGCTGCTAACGCAAGATAATTTGATATTTTAGACGGGAGAAAGAAGTTTGAAATCTTTCAAATCTTTATCCTGCCTGTACGTGGTTTTGGGGCTGCTCGTCTTTATGACGGGCTGCCCTAAAACTGCCAATAAGGCACAACCAAAGGGCATGGTCTACTACAATTTTTTTGATACCGTGTCCTATATTTATAGCTATGCAGGCGACTCAGACGATGCATTTGAGGCCAATGCAGAAGCTGCATCAAAGGTGCTGGAACGGTATCACCGGCTCTTTGATATTTACTATGAATATTCCGGCGTCAATAACCTTTGCACCGTCAATAAAAACGCCGGCGGAGAAGCAGTGAAGGTTGATGAGGAGCTCATCGACTTTTTGCTATATGCCCAACAGTTGCAGGAAACCACCAATGGCGAAATGAATGTGATGATGGGTTCTGTTCTGCGGCTTTGGCATGATTGCCGTACTGCTGCCGGGGAAGACCCGGAAAATGCCCGGATTCCCACTCAAGCGGAATTGGCAGCAGCGGCGGAACATACTGCATTTTCCGCATTGGAGATCGATGTGCAGGCGCAAACCGTCCGCATCAGCGACCCGGAAGCGTCCATTGATGTAGGCGCTTTGGGCAAGGGCTATGCCACAGAAAAGGCGGCGCAATATTTGAAAAGCATCGGCGCTGACGGCTATGTGCTGAATATTGGCGGTAATATCCGCACCATCGGCGCAAAACCCGACGGCACGGGCTGGGCAACCGGTGTGAAAGATCCCCTGGATCCGGAACACTATGTGCTGTCCATGACCATCGCCGATACCTCTTGTGTGACCTCCGGTGATTACGAGCGGTATTTCACCGTAGATGGAACACGTTATCATCATATTATCGATAAGGACACATGGATGCCAGCCGACTATTTCAGCGCTATCACGGTAATTACTCCGGACAGTGGTCTGGCAGATGCGTTGTCTACCGCACTGTTTGCTATGTCCTACGAGGACGGCGCAGCGCTGGTGGCGGAAATCGGCAACGTGGAGGTTCTGTGGATCACCGCAGACGGCGCGCAGTACCGCACGGAAGGTTTTTCCAAATTGTCCCCGCAAGATATTTCCTCAAACACATAAAAATAGATTCCTATGGAAGGAGTAAAGGTTTTGAAAAAAGATATTTCATCCTTGCATGTGCCCCATAACAAGCATACGGCAGCCTGCGAGCCGGTGCGGATCGAAACACCCGCCGAAGTTCTGCTGCCTATGAACATGCATTCGGGCAACGATGCAGAGCCTATTGTAAAGATTGGCGACCATGTGAAGGTCGGTCAGCTCATCGCCCGGGAGGAGGGTAGATTCTCCTCGCCCGTACATGCAACGGTTTCCGGTACAGTGGTGGAGATCGCCCCTATGGCAACTGCCAACGGCAAGGGCACAATGGCGATCCGCATTGAAAGTGACGGCAAAATGGAAGTTTCCGAGGAGGTCAAAGTCCCGGAATTTACAGATTGCGACAGCTTCCTGCAGGCGATCCGGGCAGGTGGCGTTGTCGGTCTGGGCGGCGCAGCGTTCCCGCTGTGGGCAAAGTTCAACGAGGCCACCAATCCGGATTACAAGGTGGACACTGTGCTGATCAATGCGGCAGAGTGCGAACCTTATATCACCAGCGACCATCGTATGATGCTGGCGCATCCGGAGCTGATCGCTGACGGCATCGAATATCTGCGTAAGTACATGAGCCAGTATCTGAGCGATGCTGTGTTCAAGATCTGCGTGGAAAAGAATAAGGCGGATGCCATCGAGGTTTTGAAAAAGACCTTTGCAGATAAGGACTATGTGGTAGTCCACGAACTGAAAACCATTTACCCCCAGGGCGCAAAGCAGGTGATGCTGTATAATGCTACCGGCCGTGTGGCTGTGGCAGGCAAGCGCTTCCCCTCCTTTGGCGCACTGATCGTCAATGTCTCCTCTCTGGCAAAAATGGCAGAGCATCTGAATACCGGTATGCCTCTGGTAGAGCGTATCGTCACTGTGGACGGTCCTGCTGTTGAGAAACCTATGAACCTGATCGCTCCCATCGGTACCCGGATCAGCGAATTGCTGAAAATCACTGGTCTGAAAGCAGAGCCCGGCAAGGTGGTAGTTGGCGGTCCTATGAACGGCAGCGCTATCTGCTCCGTGGACGATCCCATCGTCAAGGTCTCCAACGCTGTGCTGGTCTTTGACGAAAAGACTGCCAAGCTGCCCGAGGAGACCGCTTGTATCAACTGTGGCCGTTGCTCTGAGAAGTGCCCCATGGGCATCGATATTTGCAAGGTCAGCCGTGGTATGAAAATTAAGGACGAGGACGCCAAGGCAGCGTTGCTGCTGGATAGCGGTGTGCGTCAGTGTGTAGACTGTGGCTGCTGTTCCTTTGTCTGTCCTGCAAACCGTCCCTTGCTGCAGCAGAATCAGAAGGCAAAGTCCTACCTGAAAAACTATGCAGCAGCGCAAAAAGAGAAAGTGGGAGGTGCCAAGTAATGAGTAAACTGCATATTTCTCCCGCACCGCACATCCACCAGAAGGGCGGCTTTACCGCCAACATTATGTTGGATGTGACCATCGCGCTTTTGCCTGCTGCGATTGCAGGCGTGGTGATCTTTGGTATTCAGGCGCTGCTGATCATTCTGACCTGTGTGGGATCGGCTGTACTTTCTGAGTATTTGTTCAATTTGTGTTTGCATAAAAAGCAGACCGTTGGCGACTTCTCTGCAGTAGTCACCGGCTTGCTGCTGGCGCTGAATCTGGGCACAGCTGTTCCGTTGTGGCAGTGTGTTATCGGTTCTGTGTTTGCTATTGTAGTGGTCAAGTGCCTGTTCGGTGGCTTGGGTAAAAATATCGTCAACCCTGCCATCGCTGCCCGTGTGTTTATGCTGCTGACCTTTGCAGCTGTAGGCGCAGTTTCCAATCCCACTGTGGTGGAGCTGACCACTTCCGCAACCCCCTTGGCTGCCCTGAATCAGGGCGCAGAAGTGGCAGCGGCAGAAGCCCCTTCTATGCTGAATCTGCTGCTGGGTCTGCACGGCGGCACCATTGGTGAAACCTGCGCCATCGCATTGCTCATCGGCTTTGCCTATCTGGTAGCGCGCAAGGTCATTAAGTGGTATGTGCCGGTTTCCTATGTGGCAACCGTGTTCGTTTGCTACTTCCTGTTCGGCGGCTTTAACGCAGCCTTTGCGCTGCAGCACGTGTTGGCAGGCGGTCTGTTGCTGGGTGCGATTTTCATGGCCACTGACTATGTCACCACCCCGGTCACCAATTCCGGCCGAGTGGTATTCTGCGTTGGCTGCGGTCTGCTGACCTTTGCCATCCGTCAGTTTGGCATGTACCCCGAGGGTGTGTCCATCGCCATCCTGACCATGAACCTGCTGACTCCCTTTATTTCCGAATTCACCAAGAGAAAAACACTGGGAGGTATCAAATAATGAAAAGTTTGAAAACTGTCGTAGTGTTGCTGGTGATCGTTGCTGTATTTGGCGGCGCTATGTTCGGCTTGAATTTTGTTACCGGCCCGGTAATCGAGGCCAATAATGCCGGCGCAGTGTTTGCGCCTCTGCTGGCGGTTATGCCCGAGGGCGCAAGCTTTGGCGGCGATGCGTTGATCTACAGCGCAGAAAACCCCGGCGCGCTGACCGATGTGCCTGCCAGCGTTGTGGCGATTTATAAGGAAGCCAACGGTATGGGCTTCGCCATCAGCTGCACCGCAGAATCCCAGTATTCTACCGCGCCTATGCAGATCACCATTGGTGTTTCTGCCGATGGCAAGATCAGCGGTGTGCAGATCGATTCTTATAACGATACCGCCGGATTTGACTTCCGGGCAAAAGACCCCAACTACCTGAGCACTTATGTGGGTAAGGATTCTGCGCTGGCAGATGTGGGCATCGTGGCTGGCTCTACCTTCTCCTCCACTGCATTTAAGAAAGCAGTTGAGGAAGCTATGGGTGTGCTGATCGCCAATGAAATGATCGCCGAGGGCAAGAAGTCCGACGATCAGGTACTCACCGAGCTGATCCCCACAGTAGCCACCGGCTTTAGTAAGCTGGCAGACGCTGCTGCTTCCGGCAACATCGTCAAGGCAATGAAGGCAGAAAACGATAGCGGCTTTGCTTATATTATGACTGAGGCAGACGCTTCCTTCCTGGCGGTTGTGAATGCCACCGGCGGCTGCAAGGTGTTCGATGTGAACGGCGCAGATGTAACTGCCGACCACAGCGCATTGGCAGACGAAGCCAAGACTGCAGCCAAGGCTGAGCAGAAGGATTATAACCAAGCGCTGACCCAGAAGCTGCAGAAGATGATGGGCGAGGGCCCGCAGATTTACTCCGTATTGGAGCTGGACACCTTTAACAATGTGGCTGCTGCGGTCCAATTCTCTGTGGACGGTGTGATGCACTACGGCTTTACCGTAAGACCCATCGGCTTCGATCAGATGGACATCTACATCGTCATTGACGAAAACGGCGCAATCGCAAAGCTGGATGCCAAGACCTTTATTTTTGAAGAAGAGTACTTTAACGGCTTCGGCGGTATGGACAAGGCTACTTACAGAGACGGCTTTGCCGGCCTGACTTCCGAGGCTTTTACCGGTGAGCAGGCGATGATCGCAACTGCTACCATGACATCTAACGCTATGAAGGAAGCTGTCAGCGATGCCTTTGCATCCTTTGACAGCATCGTGAAGGGAGGCGACCAATAATGAAAAAGATCGCAAATCTTTTGAAGGGCATGCCTTCTGCACTGCTGGTGATCGGTGTTGGCTTTATTATGGTCGCCGGCTCTGACCTGCGTGCTGCGCTGGGTATGGGCGCAGCGGTGCTGGTTTCTTTGTTGCTGTCCGTTTTGGTTATGAGGCTGCTGGGCAAGGTGATTCCTGCCTATGCCAAACTGCCGGCTTATTTGCTGGTGGTTACCGGCTTTACATCCATCTGCACCATGCTGCTGCAGGCATTTTTCCCGGCAGCTGTGGAGGTGCTGGGTGTGCAGCTGGCAGCACTGTCTGTCAGCCTGGTGGCGCTTGGCCAGCAGGAGCAGGACAGCTCCGTGCAGAATGCGCTGGTTACCGGTGTGTTCTTTGCAGTGATCATGGTGGTCAGTGCATTGATTCGTGAAGTGCTGGGCAGCGCTGCGATTTTCGGTCAGCCCATCGCTTTCCTGCAGAACTATAAGATATCCACACTGGCAGGCGCTTTCGGTGGCTATCTGGTGCTGGCTATCGTTCTGGCAGTAATCAACAAACTCACCGGACTGAACGAAGAAAAGGAGGATAACTGATTATGAAGATCATTCTTGGAATTCTTTTGGCAGGCATCCTCTCCAATAACTATGCGTTTTTGAACATGCTGGGCACCGGCACTGTGGTGGAAAAAGCCTACAGCACCAAGAAGTCCTTGCTGCTGGGTCTTGGCACTATTGTGGTCATGGTGCTTTGCACACTGATCTGCTGGCCGCTGAACACCTATGTGCTGGCAAGCGTTTCCTATCTGCAGACCATGGCATTTGTTGTGGTGCTGATGGCCGTGATGCAGCTGGTGTATGTGGCTTGCAAGAACTGCTGCTGCAAGGCTGATCTGGCAAAGCTGGCGATCAGTGGCGCAGTGCTGGGTCTGTGCGTCAACACCACTGCTTTAGGCTTTGGTGAAGCCTTGCTGACTGCTGCAGCTGTGGGCATCGGCTTTATGCTGTCCATGACACTGTATAGCAAGCTCCGGATTTTCAGCATCGACGAGGAGGCTGTTCCTGCGCCTTTCCGTGGGTTGCCCATTTCTCTGCTGACTGCCGGCATGATCGTGCTGGCGCTGTTGGCGCTGCAGTTTAAGTTCTGATGCATAAACGGGATTTTATTCTACTGGCTATCATTGCGGCGGTGATCGCCGCAGTGTGCCTGGCGGTGTTTCTGACAAAAGAGGAAGGCGCTTGCGTTGTTGTCCGGGTGGACGGTGAGCAGGTGGCGACCTATTCTCTGGGTGAGGATGGAGAATACTCCCTCAACGGAGGCACTAATATTTTGTGTATCCATGATGGCAAGGCATATCTGACAGAAGCCAACTGTCCGGATCATCTGTGTGTAAAGCAGGGAAAGATCGATCAGACCGGCGAGACCATTACCTGTCTACCCAACCGATTGACCGTCACTGTTTACGGCGCAGAGGATAGCCCCATCGAACTGGTAAGCTAAACAGAAAGGAACGATGATCGTGAAGGCGAAACGAATTGCAAATCTTGGATTGTTGACTGCCCTTGCGATGATCCTCTCCTTTGTAGAAAGTCAGATTCCGACATTGGTGGCCATTCCCGGCATCAAGGTGGGTCTGCCCAATATTGCCATCGTATTCTTGCTCTACCGGATCGGCACGAAAGAGGCTATCGCCGTCAGTTTTGTCCGTGTGTTTCTGGTGTCACTGCTGTTTGGCAACCTGCAGGTACTGACCTTCAGTCTTGCCGGCGCAGCGCTGAGCATGTTGGGTATGGTCCTGCTGAAAAAGACAAACCGGTTCTCGGTGATCACCGTCAGTATTGTGGGCGGTATCCTGCATAATGTGGGACAGATTCTGGCAGCATGCCTTTGGACACAGACGGCGGAAGTGGCGCTTTATTTGCCGGTACTGCTGATCAGCGGTATGCTCACCGGCGGCCTGATCGGCCTGGCGGCGGGTATTCTTGTAAACCGGTTGCGCAAAGATCATTAACGCAAATAAAACGGATGCCTTGCCGGGCATCCGTTTTTTTAGCGCATATCAGTGGCGATTATTATAAAATATAGAGAAACGATATCAATTTATTGACCAGATATTTAGAAATCTTCTAATTTTTTTGACGAATATGCATACATGTATGTATAATTAAGGAAAACACTGGGAGGCGGATTTTATGCAAAGAAAACGTATGACAAACTGGTGGATCCACTGGGAGGATTTGCATTGGCCGAATCCTGACAGCATGGATTTTATCAAGCGAAAGGCAGAGAAGTATGCCCAGGCGAATATCAGCACGGCAGTGATTTTCGGCTGCCATTTCCGTTGGGACTATATGCCCTTCTTCACCATTTTGCACGACTACCTGGCAACGGTGGCGCAAGAGCTGAAACAGTATGATATCGAGCTGATCGACCATCACTCTGTTAACCTGATCCACCGCTATAGTTCCGTGGAGGAAATGCGCCGTGTTATGCAGCACAGCGGTCCCCATATCCCGTTTTCTCCCTCCAGAGAGGCTGCCGAGAACTGGGAGTACAAGGGTAAGCGTCTGAATGATTGGCGTATGATCGATGTAAAGAATGGCGAGCCGCTGTTTTCCCCCAGTATGCCGGCGAGGGCTTCTGCCACCGGAATCCCGAGTTCCGTGAGGCATACTATGACTATGCCAAGAATCTGATCAAAGATACCGGCATCACCGGCATTATGGCTGACGATGCTATGTACTACAGAAGCTTCCACGCTTGTGGCTGCCGCTACTGCCGTGAGGAACTGAAAAATCGTGCAGGCATCGACCTGCCGCCCATTCAGGACACCAACTTCTGGGGCAACTGGGACAATCCCGCATGGAAGCACTGGATCGACCTGCGGTTTGATTCTACCGCCGGCTTCTACAAGGGCCTGCGTGAAGTTGTTCCGGAGGGTTTCCATCTGATGGCTTGCGACGCAAGCAGCGCCAGCGCCGGCGCAGTGGATATTGCCTCCAATGCCATTGATTTCCTGCAGGGTAACGACTATGTCAATCTGGAATTCTCCGGAAATACACCTCCGTATAAGCATGACCCGGTGACAGCTAATATCTCCGTTAGCGAGCGACTGGTCAGCGCATCCCACCACTTGGCTTGCGCCCGGGAGCATAATGCCGGCTGTTACGGCACCGGTTACGGCTTTACCGAGCCCACTGCCAATATTATCTGGGCAGTGAACAGAACTTTGGGCGCAGACTGCCACTTCTCCACTTTGAAGCGCCGTTTGGGTCTGCCCAATGCGATTCTTAAGACCTTGCCCGAGGAAGAGGATGTAATCAAAACTGCATTTACCTTCGAAAAGGAACATTACGACCTGTTTGCAGGCGAGCAGGTGGGTCAGGTGGCGGTCTACTTCTCCAATGAGACGCAGAAGCACACCTTCTTTGGCTGCGTTTATGACGGCTACAGCAAGGACTACAGCGGCACGCTGAAGGTACTGTTCCTGGAGGGTATCAGCCCCCATACCATTTTCGAGTTCCCCAAGGATGCAACCAAATATCCGCTGGTGCTTGTGCCCAGCCCCCTGGCGATGACAGCGGAGGAAATTGCCGCTGCCCGTACATATACCCGCAACGGCGGCAGGCTGGTAATCACCGGTCCCAGCGCTTTCCCCGGCTGCAAGCATAACTATCAGTATGCCAGCAAGCCCGGCGTAGAGCCTGAAAAGTTCTTTAACTCTATCCGTGATGGTGTTTGGACACAGCCTTCCCAGTGGAAGCTGGCAAAACTGCCGGAGTTTGAAAACGAGGACAAGTGGGTAGAGGTAGAGGAAGGCGTTTTGTATCATCCCTTCCGTACCAGCAGCAGAGCGCTGAATGATGTGATCGTGGAAAATTGCCGGAAGTACGGCAACAAAATGCCCGTTGAGGTCAAGGACGGCGGTGGTTACTGTATTACTGCCTTTGAAAGCGATAAGGGCATTACCCTGCATTTTATTGCAACCAACTACCACACGGACATCGACCATCATCTGGACGAGATTCGTTACCACAGAAGCCGTGTCAATTACATCAATCTGGTAGAGCCTTTGGATGTGGAGCGGACGCTGAAGCTGTCTGCTAAGGGTGTTCCTGAGGTATACACACCTTTCAACCCCGAGGGCGCAACCGTTACCCAGACCGAGGATGGCTGCACCATCTCCCTGCCGGAGAAGTGTTCCTATCTGCTGGTTCACTACAAGAAATAAAAATAGGGAACGCATCTGCGTTCCCTATGGTCAAACTTTCAATCGGCCCAGCATCTCTCTGCGATATTGCATAGGTGTTACACCTGTGATCTGCTTGAATTTGCTGCAGAAGTAGGATAGCGAGGAAAAACCGCAGCGCATCGCCAAGTCGCTTAGGTTGCACTCGTCCTCCACCAGTCCGGCTTTTGCCGCAGAGATACGGCAATCGATGATAAATTGCGCCGGTGTCTTATGAAAGTACTGGGAGAACAGACTGTGGAAATAGCCGGGGCTGAGACTGCAGCGTTTGGCAAGCTCACCTAAGGTTAAGTCCTCTGCCAGATTTTCCCGAATATACTGCTCAACACCAAGCAGTTCTTTCTGGTGGGAAAACATTGTGTTGCTGCTGCCGTCATGGGCTGCTCGGTACTTGGACAAGGTGTGGATCAGTCTGCATATGCAGCTTTCCAGCAGCACTCTGTCCTCGATCAACTCGGCGGATTGGATCGTGAGCATTTCGTGGAATATCTGCACCGGTTCCTGCAGCTGCCACAGCATGAAATGGGTGGGAATGGCATTGAGCAATTCCTGCAGTGCCGGATCGGCTGTTTGCAGATGGATATAGTGGCACTTAAAATGCAGCCGGCTTTTTCGGGTCTGCCCGGGTTTGGCGCAGATGACCGAGCCGTGCTTCAGGGGATACCAGGCACCGTCGATCCAAGCGTTTCCCGGGTTGTCGGCGGTGTACAGCTCCAGCTCATATTCTGTAACCGGACGATCCGGTGTGACCATGGTTCTTGGGAATTTGACCTTGGAATCAAAAACACCAAACTCTGAAATAGTAAAGTAGGGACAGTTCATAACTGCACCTCCAAAATAAGATTTCTAAATAGAATTACATACATTATATCAAATATCTAAAAATAATGCAATACCTAGGAGGGATTGTATGAAAATCACATGGATTGGACAAGCGGGTTTGCTGATTAAGACCTGCGGAAAAACCATCATCGTGGATCCGTACCTGTCGGATTATGCCGGCAGCTTGAATCCCACAAAGCACCGCCGCACACCTCTGGATAAAAGTTTCCTGGACATTACCCCGGATGTGCTGGTGTTTATCAGCTCTAACACTGCCTACCGCTCCATTCCCAACCGCGCCGCATATTGCGCCAGCAAGGGCGGCATCAATGCGCTGGTCAAGGCGCTGGCGCTGGATCTGGGTCGCTTCGGTATCCGCTGCAACGCAGTGCTGCCCGGCACGATCAAGACTGAGCGTTGGAAGAGCATGGGCAACAAGCAGATCGTTAACGGCGAGCTGACTCCCATCGGCGATATTTCCGATTATCAGGATATTGCCAATGCCGCATATTTCCTGGGCACAGATCTGTCCAAGAATATTACCGGTGTGGAGCTGCCGGTGGACGGCGGTATGAGCTGCCAGCTGTACCCGGAGCTTTTGACCACATTAAAAAGAGAAAAGCTGGCAAGCCAGCAGTAATCAAAACGGAGCAGGGCAACCTGCTCCGTTTGACTTTCCGGGGGATAAGAATTATAATGAGAAAAACGCTTCAGGGAGAAAAATTATGCCCAATTTGATCAGAATTCGAGATTTTTCCGACCCGGCGCTGGATATTTATGCTCGTCTGACGGAAGCCCAGCTTATGAATCGGTTCGACCCCAGTAATGCTATGTTTATTGCGGAAAGTCCCAAGGTGATCCTGCGTGCGCTGGATGCCGGCTATACCCCGGTGTCTATTTTGGTGGAGGAGAACCGGATGGTGGGGGAGGCAAAGGATGCTATTGACCGGTGCGGTGATGTGCCGGTGTACACGGCGCAAATGGATGTGCTGACCCAGCTTACCGGCTATCGTCTGACCCGGGGATTGCTCTGCGCCATGCGGCGCACACCGTTGCCTACGGTGGCGCAGACGCTGGAAAATGCCAAACGGATCGCAGTGCTGGAGGAGGTCATGAACCCCACCAACATTGGCGCTATTTTCCGCAGCGCTGCGGCGCTGGGTATGGATGCGGTAGTGCTGACTCCCGGCTGCAGCGATCCGCTGTACCGCCGGTCTGCCCGGGTGAGTATGGGCACGGTGTTTCAGGTGCCGTGGACATTTCTGCCGGATAACTGGCAGGAAGTGTTAAAACAGCATGGTTTTCAAACTGCTGCCATGGCGCTGACCGACGATTCGCTGTCTATTGAGGATGAACGGCTGCAGGCGGTGGATAAGCTTGCTATCGTGCTGGGAACAGAGGGGGATGGACTTGCCCAGACCACCATTTCCGGCTGCGATTATACGGTGAAGATTCCTATGTATCACGGTGTGGATTCATTGAATGTGGCGGCTGCCAGCGCAGTGGCATTTTGGCAGCTTCGTGCAAAATAAAAAACGGGGAACGGCTTAGACCGTTCCCCGATATTTTTATACATTGAACAGGAAGTTGACGATATCGCCGTCCTTCATCACATATTCCTTACCCTCGCTGCGAACCAAGCCCTTTGCCTTGGCATTTGCCATAGTGCCGCATTCCTGCATATCCTTGAATGCGATAACTTCTGCTCGAATAAAGCCACGCTCAAAGTCGGTGTGGATCTTACCTGCCGCCTGGGGCGCTTTTGTGCCGTTCTTGATGGTCCATGCACGGCACTCATCACTGCCTGCGGTGAGGAAAGAGATCAGACCCAACAATGCGTAGGAACTTTTGATCAGCTTGTCCAGACCGGACTCGTTGACACCCAGCTCCTCCATAAACATAGCCTTTTCCTCGGGGTCGTCCAGCTCAGCAATATCCGCCTCCAGCTTGGCGCAAATGGGAATCAGCTGACTGCCTTCCTCCTGGGCAAGGGCTTTGACTGCCATAAAGTGGCGGTTGGCTTCCGGCTCGTTGATCTCGCTTTCTGCCAGGTTGCCTACGTAAATCGTCTTTTTCAGCGTCAGCAGATCGGAAGTGCCGATCAGAGCCATATCATCCTCTGTGCCGTCAAAGGTGCGGGCCAGCTTGCCGGCATTCAGGTGCGCCTGCAGCTCGGTGAACAATTCCACCTCCCGGGCGAACTTCTTGTCGCCGCCCTTCATGGCTTTCTGCGCCTTATCAATACGGCGCTCCACCATTTCGATGTCCGCCATGATCAGCTCCAGATTGATGATCTCAATATCACGCAACGGATCGGTGCTGCCCTCCACGTGGGTGACGTTAGAGTCCTCAAAGCAGCGCACCACATGGACGATAGCGTCGGTAGTACGGATGTTGGAAAGGAACTTGTTGCCAAGACCTTCACCCTTGGATGCGCCCTTGACCAGACCGGCGATGTCCACAAATTCGATCACTGCCGGGGTCAGCTTTTTGGGGTTGTGCAGTTCTGCCAACCAGTCCAACCGCTCGTCGGGAACGGACACCACACCTACGTTGGGGTCGATGGTGCAGAATGCATAGTTGTCAGCAGGTACACCGGCGTTGGTGATAGCATTAAACAGAGTGGATTTGCCCACGTTAGGCAATCCTACGATACCTAGTTTCATTTCTTCTTCTATCTCCTTAAAAATCCTTTATTTATCAAGGTTTTTCGGCTCCCCGGTTTTTCTCATACACCTTTTATACACCTTTTCTACACCTTTTCTACACCTTTTTACACGGTAGCGGTGGGGGAACTTTCTTCAAACAAAGACACGGCTTTTAGCATCGAATCGTTTGTGACATGCACATATCGATCCATGGTGGTTTGAATACTCGCGTGTCCTAAAAGCTTCTGCAAAACCTTGGGTTGCATGCCGCTTTCAATTGCTCTTGTTGCATAAGTGTGGCGCAGGGCGTGCATACAAAATCTTTTGATGCCTGCCTCATCGCACAGCTTATACAGGTGGGTATCATAGGAACTGTTCTTGGCCGGCTCGCCCGTTCTCCAATTGATGAAGACGAGGTCGTTCATAACAAGCTTAGATTTTGCTCCTGTGTGTCTGTCGATGTACTCCAGCTCCTGAGAGAGGGTTTCCGATCTCTTTTGGTTCTTGGAGTTTTCGTAGACTGTCTGCAGAATTTCATAAGCAAAATTGGTCAGCGGAATGGTTCGGTAGCTGTGCTGCGTTTTCGGAGGTCCTGCCCGCCAATCCTTTTGCTTGTGTCGAAATTCCAAGGTCTTATTGACAGTCAGTGTGCGTTTCTCCCAATTGATAGCATCCCAGGTCAGACCGATCAGCTCGCCGGTACGAAGACCGGTTTCTAAGATTAGGGCGTATTGGTAGTAGTTGTGGGATCGCTTGGCAACTTCCAAGAATTTCATCTGTTCTTCCACGGTAAGGAACTTGATGTCATTGACTGCCCGAACCGGTTTGGTGTATCTTACACCATCCATGGGGTGTTTGGTAATCAGATCGTTCATCAGTGCTGCACGGAACATCGTGCCCATTGCGATATAGGTCTGCCGAATGGTAGAGCCTGCGTAATCAGCTTCCATCTGATTGAGGACCATCTTGCAGTACATGGGTTTCACATCGGTGAGCCGCATCTTGCCAAGCACAGGCTGAATGTTGTGCTTGTACCGTTCGCGGTAATTTCTCCGGGTGTTGGGAGCCAGGTCGCCAACAATATTGGTGATCCAAAACTCAAACCATGCATCAACGGTCATTTCAGTGGGAATAAACAGATCGGTCTGGGATGTTGGGTTCTTGGATTCTTCCAACCATTTCCGGGCTTCCGGGAGGGTAGGGAAATACTTCTGATGTCTGTTTCCTAATTCATCTACGTATCTTGCTGAGTAAAGTCCATCCTTTCTTTGGCAGATACCCTTGCCGCATTCTTTACCTTTAAGGTTTTTACCCATTGGATCAACTCCTTTCTCTGAGCTTAAGAAAAGAGCCAATGCAACATTCAAGATTATATCGCATTGGCTCGATTTTTTCAATAGTGCAGGGTTAAATTATCAACTTCTGACTGATGAATTGCTCAAATTCTTTGCGTTTCACCAGTTTCTTGGTGCCGACATAGAGGACAAAGGGGCAATTGGGAGTGCGAAGTAAGCTGTCGATCTTGTTAATACCGATGTTGCTGTACTCGGCAGCTTCCCGTATGGTCAATGTAACCTTCAAATGGATCGGCACCCTCTCAGGTGTGATCATCATTATTCCTCCGTTCAGTTACATGTTGGTATCATCGAACCAATAGGCTTGGAAAAGGGTGCCGTCGTGGAGTAGAAAACGACCACGGGCATCCTTGGGGATTTGTTCCGCTGCGGCGGTGCTGTCCAGGATAATTTGTGACAGGATGGTATCCGCGCGGCCGCAAATCCGGCAGTTCACATTGTTCTTAATCTGTCCGGACAGGATATTGGCATCCGGACGCTGAGTGGCAAGGATCAGATGGATACCGAAAGCGCGGCCTTGTCTGGCAATCATAGAAATCTTGCTCTCAATTTTGCCGACGATCTCTTTCTGATCCTTTGTCAGTCCGGTCTTGTCCAACACCTCCGCAATTTCGTCACAGGCGAAGATATACCGTGGCAGGTCTTCTTCTGTGGCTTCGTTATAGCGGTCGATATTGGGCTGCCCAGAGGTTGCCAGCAAGGCTTTGCGACGCTGTAATTCGTCCACAAGCTCCGTGAGTAAGGTAAGAGCAGATTCCTCTTCAATGCACATCTTGCATTGCCTGTGCCAAATAGGCGGGAAATCCACACCGCCTTTGAAATCAGCGATGGAGACCACTGCACCTTTCTTTAATGCCTGCATGAGGAGCAGCTTGAGTAGGACACTCTTGCCGCTACCGGTAGATCCACCCAAAAGAATGTGGGGCACTTTCACAAGGTCCACAGTGACAGGTCCGGTAAAGCTTTCACCTAAAGCCAATATGAAGGGCTTTTCTGAAAGATACTTATCATTCCAGTCTATCACTTCCGGCAGATCTGTTCTGGCAGGAACAGTGTAGAGAAGAATACGACTTTTCCCAGACCCATATTTCATCTTGACGATGGTGATGTCCAGGATGGTCTCAATGGCTGCCTGCTTGTCCTCCCAGGTTTTGAGTGGAATGCCTTGGCTGCTGAACTCCCAGACTGAAATACGAGGATTCTGTTTGTCCTTGTATTTCCGTTTGAGGGCAGGCACCATATCAGTATGGTTCACAAGTCCAATGCTCCGGAGCTGATCCTGAGCAGCCCTCTTACCAAGAGGAAACAGAATGAGTATGGTGAGGAATGCTCCGCCAACCAGCAGGTACACGGCAAAGATATGCTGCATCACAAAACTGGCTATAGGCGAAAGTAATGCAGTGGTCTCAGCGGTCAGTGCGATCTCATCCTGCTTGCTCCATACCAGGATCGCTCCGAGGATATAGAGTAAAGCAAAAATGAGTTTTACAGGCGCGTCGGAGATGGAACTGGGTCTGGGGAGATGTTCCCGGAGACTGGAACGGCGATGCAGCCGTTCCTTTTCAAACCGTCTCATGGGGAACCTCCCGTGGGGGCAAACCCCGGCGGAACTCTGTCACCGTATGAATACGCCGCAAGAATGCACGCCAGGTTTCCATCTCGTGCTTTTGAATATCACGGTATTGATCCTCCAGCGGAATGTTGGAGGTGATGTAAACCGTGTCAAAGCAGGCAACGCGGTCACGGTATCGGGCGGGCAGCCTCAGGGGGTAAATATCCAAAAAGTTCAGCATCGCTGAAATGGGCACCTGAGAGTGGAATTCCTCGAACACGATCACTGGCTCTCCGTGGTAGTCGTCAAAGCGAGCACCGGATTGTCCGCTGTAATCAGTGATACGGTACACATCCTCCGGAGGGTGCTTTTCATAGATGCTCCGGGTCTTACCGGTACCGCTGTCGCCAAAGAGGTAATTCACTTTCACAGGGCGGTTTTCCTTCCGGAATCTTTCATAGAGCAGCTTCTCCCGCAGAGCGTCAATGTCATTGATCTTAAAAGCAAAGCTGGGATCGTTTTCAATGATCTCTGTGGTGGAATAGCCGTCTTTGACATCCTGCATCAGCTGCGCCATTTTAGGACTCTTTTCAGAAACCTCATTAGGTAGCACACCGAATTCCTTGAATGTACCTTCTACACGGGTCTCAGCCTTATCGGTATCTGCCCATTTGCCTTCCTTGCGGATATAATCCCGGTTATCTTGGGATGTACCAATGGCCTTTTCAATGTGGGCGGTAGGAAAGCGCCTTTTGAGCGTGCCGAACCGCATAGGCGAGGTTGAGTAGATGTAAACGTGGGTGTGATATGTTCCGCATGCGCCGATCTCGTCTGCCAAGCAGAAGTAATCGGGGTTAAACTTCTGTGCGCGGTCGATGATCACATCATGGGTCATACCGTGGTCATGTGGGTTGTTGATGGTCAACTGCCACTTGCGTGTTTGGGTATAGCTTTCGTACATAGTACAATTCTCCTTTTGCTACTGCTACTTCGCTCGCATAGGTAATACTAACCTATGCGAGCGGGGACTTCTCCCGCGTTACGGCGGGGGATATTTTTCTTTAGGGAAAAATATTAACCCCCAGCCGCCCCGCGGGATCGTCCTCAGACGAACAGGTATGGATTAATCCACGGGGAAGATGCCGCTAGCTTTTGCGGAGAACTGGAGCTTGCCCTGAGACTCATAGCCGGTCACGACCAGATCGGTAAACTCCACATCCACAAAGCCCTCCGGCTGTTCCATCTGCTGAGGTCCGTCAATGCGCACACTCAGCTTTTCCAGGCGATGTTCTGCCAGGCACACCACATAGCGGTAGCCGGACACGGTCTCAGTGCGCTTTCCGTCCTTATACTCGTAGGCGGGCATCACATCAACCAGCAACATCTTACGGCCCAAACTGGCCGGGTCGATCCGAAGATCACGGATATTTAACATAGGATCATCTCCCAAACATAGAAGTACTGCCATCGGCCGATAGCAGCCTAAGTAGTCATAGCGCTCTTGACTGACCCTATGGTAACATGCTATCTACCCCCGAATGCCTCACATGTGAGTCATTTTGAAAAAGTTGCAAAAATTTTTCCGCCATCCCTATTCAAACTAAGGGATGGCGGAAGCTTTAGCTGGCGTCAGAATCAAACAGCGTAGGCAAACCGGCTTCTTCAAGTTCCATATCTGCAGCTGCTATCGGTTGTCTATTGGCAATACATTTCCACCAGATCTTTCGCTCTGGGAAGGCGGCGTCATATAATTCTCTAGACTTTTCAAGCCCAAGATCCAATGCCATACAAATCTTCACAACCGCTTCCTCGGTAGTATGATATCTACCACCGCGGTTGTCTGTGTTGGCAATCATTCGGCCTATTGTAGCTCTGGATAAACCAGTTTCTGCGGCGAGGACTTTTTGTGTCTTTTTTCTCAGTTTCATATACTGATATAGAAGATCTCCAAAATTATTATTCGTGTTGGGGCTTTGCTCTGGTGTTTTGACACTCAAAGCGATTCCCTCAGAACGTTATTTCGTGAAAGAACCCTGCGGGCCGGAGGTGGTCTGTGTGGTTTGTTTACGGACTGCTTGGTGGATATTTGAATTCACGTCAAATACCATAAGCAACCACCTCCTTCGTGAAATTGCGTCTATGTGAATAGTCGTACTATCCACCTCCGACGCGCAAAGCCCTTCACTCTAGCTGTCATATAGATACAAAAAGAGTACAGTCAAAAATGGCTGTACTCTTACTGTATGATGCTTGTGCATCTCATGTATGGAATTATTACAGTCTCTGCAATGTCATTTAGGCATAGCAATACCGTATGAGACTTGGAGACTGTGTTTTGCCAACGCAAAACTAAGATACTGTAGTAGTCGTTGTTGTTTGGCGTGAGCTTTCTCGGCGGTCAATAAAATCATCCCTACTTAAATGGGCATAGTTATCCCATAGTGGGTAGAAGGCAGGGAAACGGTTAGAGAATCTTGCTTGTACAAACAAAGAAAACTCTATATCCACCCGAAAGGGTATACTACCCCCAGGAGGACTCGGCGGCGTTGACGATCTTTTCGACCGGGTAGATTGGGCTTTCTCCCGCAAATAGTGCGGAAGGGGTTACCGTCATCTACCAACGCGGCAACCATAAGCATCAGCAAGTTAACGATCATTTCGACCGGATAGACTGGGCCGTCTCCTGCAAACAGTGCAGAAGGATTGCCGTCATCTACCAATCCGGCAACCATAAGCTAGCATCCTGTGTTTTGCCAACGCAAAACTAATAATCATGTAGTCAAGAAGAAATTTGTTAACCGGCCATAAGGGCATAGCATCCCTAAGGCGGCTCAGAGGACGTTGACGATCATTTCGACCGGGCAGACTTTCTCGCTCCTGCGGGTAGTACAGGAGACGGTTGCTGCCACCTGCCAGATCAGCAACCACGAAGAAAGGAAACTTAACGGTCTATTCTCTGATACTGTGTGCTTTGAAAAGCATTTCGGAAACTATCATCCAATATACCCATACTTCCTGATCGCCATTGACCGATAGCTGGCGCAGGTGGACATATTGGAGAACAAAGAGAATTCTTCATAGTGCCTTGTTCTCTGCACAACCCGCAGCAGATCCAAGTCCTATGTAATCTTTGTTAATGCTATTATACCACATATTTCCTATAAAGAAAAGCAAACTATTTGTAAACAAGTATCTATTATGTGTTGTTTTGTGCGGGTTTTATTTTAGTCTATGATGCAAGTTGTTGACCTTGTGTTATGCAATGATTTTCCCTTGTGCCAAGATCATTGTTATTTGAAAGAATAATAATTTCAAAAATTAACCAAATATCGTCAAAAACCTATTGTAATTACCGGTTAATGGTGATATAATAATGTCGTATTCTTTAGAAAGGTTGGATGCTGTATTGGATAGTATTACGAAACTCATTAAATCTGAAATCAAAAGACAGTATAAAAGTGTTCGTCGGTTTTCTGAGAAGAGTGGTATTCCGTATAGTACACTCTCTAATGCACTATCCAAGGGGATTGGTGGAACATCTTATGATACGGTTATTAAGATTTGTAAATTACTCAATCTGAAGCAAGCGTATGATGCTGATCTCACTATTTTTAACGACCAGTTTTATGAAATATGCGCAATGCTTGCTGCTCTCGATGAGCGAGGAGTGCATACGGTGAAGACAATTTTAAGTGTTGAGTATGACCGATGCACGAACAGCACACCTCCTGTAATCAAAGCATATAACGGACTGTCCGTTGCTGGGCGAGGTCTTGAAATTGAAGATGGCATTGAGGAGGTGAAGGCGTCCAATGAATAAAGAAAAACTGGTAAAAGAAAAAGTTTTCGCTTTGTTTTCCCAATATAATCTTCGGACGGTGACCCTTGATAACCTTGTATACATTATTGAAGACCAAGGGTATGAAATAGTTGAATTCAACCTGACTGACATTGCAACCAATCATGTTTTAGAGAAACTGGGGCTGACCGGCTATGCTAAAAGTCGTAAAGCCTTCACCTATAAACAAGGATTGGCGCGGTTTGTATTCATCTTCGAAGATCTTTCTGCTAATGAAAAATTGTTAGCATTAGCACACGAGGTGGGACACATTTTTTGTATGCACCTTAAAGATGGCAATGTAGAGTGTTCTGTTGATGAAGAATATGAAGCAAATGAGTTTGCGCACCATTTGTTACACCCAGGTGTTTGGATGCGGTTTAGGTGTTGGCTAATCTCACACAAGAAATATGTTATTGCAGCCTCAGTAGTAGCCGTAGTTGTTGTGATTGGAGCAATTCTTATAACGCAGGTCGTTCAGAGCCGTTCCTATTACGGCGAATACTACATAACCGAGAGTGGCGAAAAGTACCACAAAGAAGACTGTATTTTCGTCAAAGACAAGACGAATGTAAAAAGATTAACTGAAAAGGATTACTACTCTGGAGAGTACGATCCTTGTCAAATATGTTTACCGGAAGATTAATTCAGGAGGTTTTATTATGTATATCGATATTAAAAAAGGTGTTAAAAAAGTAAAGGACGATTCCATCATTTTTAAGACATTTGGGGTGTTAGCGATTATTTTATTTATTCCTTTTCTTTTGTGCGATGGAATATCTAAAATAGTTTTTGGTGTTCTCTTGACATTAGATATCTTGTTTATACTTACTATACTATTTATGTGTTTTGTTACAAGAGGCTCTAAGAAAGAGTCCAATGCTTATAGGGTGGGAATTGAAACACTTCAAAATGCAAACAAGGATTTTGTTAGAGAGTTTTGCAGATGGTATATAGAGTGGCAGAATATAATTATTGGCAATCATGCTGTTGACTCAAAGGTAGCTATGTATTTAGCGATAAACTTACACATTACCCAATTACCTGATATGAGCGTTTTCGAAAAATGCCAGGAATTGTTTTTGTCCGGAAAAGAAATTGCAACGAACGATAGATATAAACTTCTTGAACTAGCCCAAAAACTCGATAAAAGCACGAAAGATGCAGAAAGAGATTCTATCAAAAAGCAGATTATAGAAGTAATGCAGTCGTATTAAAATTAGTTGATCTTATCCTTACACAAAATTTTTGAAAGAAGGAAACAAAAATGAGTAAGTCCGATTATATTATGGTGTCAATTTTTACCGCAATAGGAGCCTTATTTACAGTTATTGCAATCTCTGTCGAATCTACAGTTAACAAGTGGGTCTGGGGTATTTTGGCGGCTGCGGTGTTTATCTTTACCATCTATGCAACTATAGATACTATTGTTAAAAGCAGAAGAAAACCCAAGGACCTTGCTGATCTGCTTCTTCAGTATATGGAGCAGGAATCCAAAAAGCCCGGCTTTAAAGAAGATTTTGCCAAGAAGATGGAAGCAAGCGCAAACAGAAGAGATATTCTCTTTGAAAGCCAAAGACCGGAAGAGGAAAACTTTGGATACAGTATGTCCAATCCTGTTATGACATCTACGGTTTCCAGTAGCGATAGGTATCTGGCGAGCTTGAGAACTTTGGATGGCAAATTCTTTACATGGGAGCGCCATGCTTCCTATTGTGTCAATGTTGGAGATGTTGAGGGCGTTATGGTTGATAAGTATCAGCTCTACTTAGACGGAGAAGCATACACAGAAATTTTCCTTTGTCCCTATGGTCATTCATCATCTTATGTGCCTCAGGGCTTGAAATTGGCTGAGTGATTCATTTGTGTTTGAGGGTACAGCTATGGTAGAAGATTACGGAAAATTAAAAGATAACCTGGTAGTTATTGCCGGCGAGTTGCATAGATTCAAAGGCGTATTCGCCAAAGCAATAAGCAAGCTTGATATTGACGAGCAAAACAAATACTCCAGCCAATTTCAGTGGTTTTCTAAGAAGGTAACCAAAGCACTTGATGATGCCGGAATCAGGGTAGTTAGCCTTGATGGGCAGCTATACGATCCGGGCATGGCAGTGACTCCACTTAATATTGAAGATTTTGAAGCAGAAGATATTCTTTATGTAGCACAAACAATGGAACCGATTATTATGCAGGATAATGCTGTAATAAAAACCGGAACAGTTATTTTGGGGAGGGTAGAAAAATGAGACATTACATAGGTATCGACCTTGGAACAACAAATAGCGCAATCTGTTCGTATGATGGCACTAATGTACGGGTTTGGAAGAGCCCGGAGCAGAATGATGTTACCCCTTCTGCAATTTATGTCGATAAGCGGGGAAACAGATATTACGGAAGTAAGGCTTATAATCAGGCGCCGTATAATCCGACCAACTCTGCAACATTGTTTAAGCGCTTCATGGGAACGAGCACAAAGATTGAATTGGAGTCCGCCGGCCTTTCCTTGACCCCAGAAGAGTGCAGTGCGGAAATATTGAAGGTTCTTTACGGATATCTTCCTGAAGAGATCCGTAACGATCCGGAAACTGCGGTCGTCATCACCGTTCCTGCTGCATTTAATCAGATGAAGAAGGACGCTACCCTACAGGCAGCAAAACTCGCTGGTATTAACAATGTTGCACTGATGCAGGAGCCGGTTGCTGCCATTATGAGCATAATGCGTACTTCCAAGCAAGAGGGCATATTCCTCGTTTATGACCTGGGCGGTGGCACATTTGATGTCTCAATTGCTGAAAACATTAACGGTAAAGTCAATTTGTTGGCACATGGGGGTATTGAAATGTGTGGCGGTCGAGACATTGACCGCATGATTTATAATCAAATTGTGATTCCGTGGTTAAGGAAGAATTTCACTCTGCCGGAAGACTTCTTGATCAACCGTAAGTATAAGACCTTCTGCAGAATTGCACAGTGGGCAACCGAGAGAGCAAAAATCGAATTGTCCGCTATGGAGACCAGCACTATTGCGCTGAGCGAGGGTGAGGCGCGCACATACGACGAAGACAACAATGAAATGTACATAGACATCGACCTTAACCGCAATCAGGTTGATAGCATCATTTCCGATTTGGTTAAAGAAACGGTTGATTCATGCCGCGAAACATTAAAGAAGGCCGGCTTGTCAGCAAATGATCTTGAATGTGTTGTATTTGTTGGAGGACCCACTAATTATAAATTGTTGCGGGATAAGATTGCTTATGAATTGTCCGTGCCTGTTAAAATCGATGTGAATCCAATGACGGCTGTTGCTGAAGGTGCAAGCATCTTTGCAGAGTCTATCGATTGGTCTTCTTCCACACATAACAGAAAGGCTGCTAACGAGACGATTAAAACAGATATCGAGTTGTCATTTAGGTACACAGCGCGTACACCTAATGATATTGCAAAAGTAATGTGTGTTCTTGAAAAGCAACTGAATGGGTATACAATTCAGTTTACCAGTCTTGATACCGGTTGGTCTTCTGGCAATGCGATCTTGAAAGAAAACCTTATGGTTTCGCTGCCGTTATCGCAAAACGGTAATAATAGCTTTGCGGTCAAAGTTTTTGATGAATTCGGTCATGAACAACCTATTGGCACAAACATAATTGTAATTACCAAAACTCTTGCCACAATTGGTGCAATCCCCGCATCTCATTCTATCGGCGTCGAGGTTGTAGACAAACTGGGCGGCGTTCCCACCCTTGAATTCTTGGTGAATGAGGGTGATGCTTTGCCTAAAAAGGGTACGATTACCTTCAAAGCAGGCCAGACAATTAAAGCAGGTACAGACGATTCCATTAACATCAAGTTGTGGGAGGGCAATATCCAATCACCTATTGCAGATAACCGTTTTGTTGGTGTGCTTAAAATTACCGGCACGGATATTGATTCCGGCGTTGTTCCCACC
>JAZSQH010000117.1:0-26367 GCA_045537865.1 Faecousia sp.
AGGACTTCTACCCCACCCCCTCCACCCTCTCGTCAGTGATGTACTATACCGGCTTAGACCCCCGGACGATGGATAAGGTCTATGTTCCCACCGACCCCCACGAAAAAGCGATGCAGCGGGCGCTGATCCAGTACCGCAACCCCAAGAACTATTATCTGGTCAAGGAAGCACTGCTGAAAGCCCATCGGGAGGATCTGATCGGCTCCGGTGCAAAATGTCTGATCCGTGCCGTTCCGCCCCGGCAAGGCGGTATGAAAGCGCCGCCCAAAGCGCCTGCCAAAAAACCAGCAGGAAAGAAACCTGCCGCCCCCCGAAAGAAACACAGATAACAAACGCCCCTTTCTGCGGAAAGGGGCGTGTTCTGTTTTGCCCATTGCCGCCATAGAATGTTCCATACATCTGTATTTGAGGTGGTACTATGGAACATACGACAAACAGCATAACCGTTCGGGGCAGCCTGGTGGCGCTGCCCGCCTTTTCACACGAAAACCACGGAAAACGCTTCTGCCGTTTTCTTTTGGAAGTGCCCAGACTGTCCGGCGCAGTGGATCTGCTGCCGGTAATTGCAGAACAGCAGCTTGTAGATCAGATCGATCCCACAGCCGGGGAAATGCTCACTGTCTGTGGGCAGATCCGTTCCCACAATCACCGCGCTGACGGCAGCCGCCGGTTAATGATTTTCATTTTTGCCAGTTCCATTGTGGCAGAGGACGGCGAGCCGATCAACGATGTGGTGATCGAAGGCCCGTTATGCAGAGAGCCTACTTTCCGCCGCACCCCTTTGGGACGGGATATCTGCGACGTAATGCTGGCAGTTCCCCGGGCATTCAAACGGGCGGACTATCTGCCATGTATTTTATGGGGCAGGATCGCCCAGGAAGCATCGGTTTGTCATACCCGGGATCAGATCCGGATCTACGGCAGACTGCAAAGCCGGATCTATACCAAACTGACCGAAACCGGAGCAGAGGAACGCACTGCCTATGAAATTTCTGCCCTAAGCGCAGATATTTTGCAGGAGCAAATTTAGCAACAAGCAAAGTACACATCCAACAGCGGTGGGCAGACAAAATGCCGCCGCTGTATTTTTTATAGAGCCGGTTTCCCGGTATACGGTCATCAGCGTCGTGCTGCACGGCCAGTGGAACAGCGTAAATAGCATGGTGCAGGCCGCTGTTTGCCATGTCATCGCCTGCAGCAATATGGATTCGCTCAATCCGGAAACCGACTGCAGACTGCCGGTTCGGGTCAGCCCCATAAGCAATATAGGAATCAGCAGTTCATTGGCTGGCAGCGACAGAATAAATCCGGCAAGGATCATACCGCTCATGCCTAGCAGGCAGCCTGCCGGCTCTAAAAAGGCCGCAAAATTCTGCAGCATGCCGGTATTGGTCATGATCCACAGCACCACACCTGCCGGGGCTGCCACTTTTAACGCTCTGCCGGCAATAAACAAGGTGCGATCCAGCAGCGACCGAACACAGATCTGCCCAAGCCGGGGGCGGCGGAAAGGCGGCAGTTCCATTACAAAAGTGCTGTCCTCGCCTTTGCGCAAGGTCTTGTTCAGCACCCCGGAGATCGTCACCGCTCCCACCACCCCCAAAGCCACGCATGATGCCACCACCAACGCTGCGCCTGCATCCGGAAAAAACAGACTTCCCAGTACGATCAGCGTGGGAAACCGTCCGTTGCAGGGGATCATAGCATTGGTGAGCATAGCACTCAAGCGCTCCCGGGGCGAATCAATGATCCGACAGCCCATAACACCCACGGCATTACAGCCCAGACCCATACACATGGTCAGCGCCTGCTTGCCGCAGCCGCCGCAGCGTGCCATACAAGGATCCATCAAAAATGCCATTCTGGGGAGATACCCCACATCCTCCAAAATTGTAAACAGCGGAAAGAATATAGCCATAGGCGGCAGCATCACGGCGATCACCCGGGCGCAAGTGGCATAAATGCCATCCAATACCGGCTCCCGTATCCACCACGGCAGACCGGACAAGCACCATTGCAGTCCCGTATACCCCCAATCAAACAGATGCTGCAGCAGCATGCTGGGGTAATTTGCGCCCCATACTGTCAGCCAAATAATTCCCAACAGAAGCAAAAACACCAGCGGCACACCAAACCGACGGCTGACCAGCAGACGATCCACCCGACGTGCATGCTGCTGACGCTTGTCACGGCAGACTGTTACGCACTGCCCGGCGATTTTTTCCGCCTGAGCAATGGGGTCCTCAACCATATGCCGTTGCAGCGTAGGTATCCCCAGCGCCGTTGTGCGCACTGTATCCAAAAGCGTATCCAGTCCATCTCCCCGCCCGGCGGCAGTGAGTACCACCGGCGCATCCAGCAGACGGGCAAGGGTTTCTGCATCTACAGATATACCCTTGCGTTCGGCTTCGTCCATCAAATTGACACAGACTACCACACGCTGTGTCCGGGCCAGCACCTGCAATGCAAGAATCAGACTGCGTTCCAGCGCGCTACCGTCACAGACCACCACAGTGCAATCCGCTTCACCGGAGGTGATATATTCCCCGGCAATCCGCTCATCCTCCGAGCCGCCGGCAAGAGAATATGTGCCGGGCAGATCCACCAAAATGTAACGATACGATTTATGCACCGTCTCTCCCGTGGCAACACCAACGGTCTTGCCCGGCCAGTTTCCCGTATGCTGGCGCAAACCGGTAAGTCTGTTAAACAATGTACTCTTTCCCACATTGGGATTACCTGCCAGCGCCACCCGGAGCTTTTGTTCTGTCTGACCGCCCATCAGCAGCGCACCTTGATCCTACGCATATCCCGGCGACGCAAGGCGATCACCGTTCCCCGCAATTCCAAAGCCGTTACACTGCCATCCGGGGTGCGGTAACGGCAATACACACCTGTTCCGGGCACAAAACCATACGCTCGCAAGCGGGTCTGCATAGCCGTCCCTACATCCATGCAGGTAACGATCCCACGCTGACCTATGCGCAATCGATCCAGGCTTATTTCCATTTTCATCCCCCCTGATTATCGATACACCATACTATCCGGCAGCTGCGGCTTTTGTGCAAAAAATTCTTTTCTTTCCGTCGAAATTATGCTAAAATAAAAGATAGAAAAGGAGGTGCGCCATGAAAAAGAAAGTACGTCAGATCATCGATGTATTGAAGCTGCACTACCCACAAGCGCTGTGCGCACTGCAATACGAAAAGGATTATGAACTGATGGTTGCGGTACGGCTTTCCGCCCAATGCACCGATGCCCGGGTGAATCTGGTGACCCCGGCGCTGTTTGATGCCTATCCTACTTTGGAATCACTGGCAAGTGCGGATATTGCCGACGTAGAGCGCTATATCCACTCCTGCGGTTTCTACCGGCAGAAAGCCAAGGATATCGTCCTTGCCTGTCAGATGCTGCTGACGGATTTTGGCGGCAAAGTACCCGGCACCATGGAGGAGCTTTTGCGTTTGCCCGGTGTGGGCAGAAAGACCGCTAATCTGCTGTTGGGCGATATTTATCAGACCCCCGGCAGTGTGGTTTGCGATACCCACTGCATCCGCATTTGCGGTCGACTGGGTTTAAGCCGCGGCAAAGAACCGGAAAAGGTGGAAAAGCAGCTGCGAGCCATTCTCCCACCGGAGGAAAGCTCTGACTTCTGCCACCGAATCGTATTGTTCGGCAGAGATACCTGCACTGCCCGAAATCCCAAGTGCAGCGCATGTCCCCTTTCCCCTTTCTGCACCCAAGTCTGAATATCTCCCCCCTTGTCCGCATAAGGTGTGGACAAGGGGGGATCATTTTGCCAAAAAAGCTTCCCATATTTTACAACGCTTTGCTGCTCACCGGGGTCAATCTGCTGCTGCGGCTGGTGAGCACTTCCTTTCAGGTGTTTCTCTCAGGACGGATCGGCGCTGCCGGGATCGGTCTTTTACAGCTGGTGCTGTCTGTAGGCGCACTGTCCATGACCGCCGGCATGGCCGGTATCCGCACCGCAACTATGTATCTCACCGCCGAGGAGCTGGGCAAAAAACGACCGGAAAACGTGACTTGGGTGCTATCCGGCTGTATCCTCTACTGCCTTGTGTGCAGCGGTGGCATCAGCTTGCTGCTGCGCTTAGGCGCTCCCTTTCTCGCCCGGGAGTGGATCGGCGATATTCGTACCGTAAATTCCATACGGCTTTATAGCTGTTTCGTGCCGGTGAACTGTCTGTGCGGTGTGATGATCGGCTACTTTACCGCCGCCAACCGAATCGGTACGCTGGCGGCTGTGGAGGTGGCAGAGCAGCTTGTATCCATGGGCATTACCATGACAACGCTTACACTCTGGGCAGGCAACGACCCGGCAAGAGCCTGCCAATGTGTGATCTTGGGAGGCGGAGTCAGCGGTTGCCTGACCTTAGGCTGTCTGACCGTATTGCGGCTGCTGGAGCGACCGGTCACCGGAACGCGCATTTCCACCGCCCGGCGGTTGTGGCACACTGCCGTACCCTTGGCTTTGGCAGATAACGTGAAAGCCGGCATTTCCACAACAGAAAATCTCATGGTGCCGAAACGGTTGGCGCTTTTTTCCGGCACGGACGATCCCCTCGCCGCCTTTGGCACTGTTTGCGGCATGGTCTTTCCGGTGCTGATGTTCCCTGCCGCCATTTTGTTTGGCTTGGCAGAGCTACTGATACCGGAGCTTGCCCGGTGCGCCGCCGCCGGCAGCAGAAAGCGTATCCGTTATTTAGCCGGGCGCAGTTTGCGGGTGGCACTGATCTACGGTTGTCTGTTTGCGGGACTGGAATATCTGCTGGCGGATTCTCTTTGCCAAGCACTGTACAAAAGCGCCGAGGCAGGCAAATATCTGCGGCTCTATGCGCTTTTGATCCCTATGCTCTATTGCGATGCCATTACCGATGCTATGACCAAAGGTCTGGGGCAGCAAAAAGCCTGTGTGCGCTATAACATTCTCACCTCCGCCATGGACGTGGTGTTTCTGTTTTTGCTGCTGCCCCGGTACGGTATGATGGGGTATTTTTTCAGTTTTTTGGTGACCCATCTGGTGAATTTTATTTTAAGTCTGCGGCGGCTTTTGAAAATCGTGGGAAATGTAATACCCACATACATACCGCCGCTGGCGCTGGGCGGCACAGTGGCAGGGGTGTGGATCTGCTGGCATATTTCCGCCCCCATTGGCAGAGGGCTTGTGTTTGTACCGGTATTGTTTTGCGTTTTATATCTGCTGCGGGTCATTGGACATGAGGATCTGAAGTGGTTGAAAAATCTCATAAAAAAAGCCGACTCTACAGTGTAGAGTCGGCTTATCCTTATAGCTTTTTCAGCACTTCCAGCAGGAAGTTCCATGTGCGTTGGGTCGATGCGATATGCAGCTTTTCCCGGCTGGTGTGGATATCCTGCATATCCGGGCCAATGGAAACGCAGTCCAGTCCCGGCAGCTTTTCGCCCAATAGACCGCACTCCAAACCGGCATGGATGGCTACGATCTGCGGCTCTTTGCCGAACATATCCCGGTAAACTGCCACCATAGTATCCCGCAACGGTGAATCCGCCCGGTATTCCCATGCCGGATAGTCGCCGGACCGGGCAATTTCCGCGCCGTATTTTTCTGCCAATGCTTCCAGCTGCCCCAAAAGTGCCTGCTTCTCCTCGTTAACGCTGCTGCGGACAGAGAATGTCAGCTGCATGGAATCTGCCAACTTGGCGATGCCCAGATTCAGGCTGGTCTGCACCAAGCCGTCAATATCTGCGCTCATTTTCTGCACACCGTTGGGCGCATCACACAAAAGACCGATCAGCGCCTGAGTCTGCTCGGCAGACAGGGCATTTCCGCCCAGAGCGTCTACATTTTCACCATAGATCACTGCCGCCGGTTCGTCAAATTCCGCTCGGATCTGCGCCTGCAACTCCTGGCAGATACCATTGATCCGCTCCGGCTGCATGCCCAGCATCACCATAGTGGTCTGACAAGAACGAGGAATGGCATTATCCTTTGCGCCGCCTGCAAATGCGGTAATGCACACCGGCATGATCTGCTGCACACGGGAAAGCAGCTGACCCATAACCTTATTGGCATTTGCCCGGTTTTTGTGGATCTCCACACCGGAGTGTCCGCCCTGCAGACCGTCCACACACAGACGAATACACGGGCCGTAAACCGCCTTGCGCTGCACCGGCAAAGTCAGTACCGCCGTTGCGCCGCCGGCGCAGGAAACGGTAAAGATCCCCTCCTCCTCGGAGTCGATGTTCAGAAGTGTTCTGCCCTTAACCGCAGAAAGATCAATGGCATCTGCGCCCAGCATACCCACTTCCTCATCTACAGTAATAATAACTTCCAGCGGCGGATGGGCAATGGTCTTGTCTGCCAAGATCGCCAGCGCATAAGCGATGGCAATACCATCGTCGCCGCCCAGTGTCGTACCCTTGGCGTAGATCCAGGTGCCGTCGTGGGTCACATCCAAGCCCTGGGTCTGCATATCGATGGGACAATCGCTATCTTGCTCGCAAACCATATCCATGTGACCCTGCAGGATCACCGGGGGATGATTTTCATAGCCGGGTGTACCCTCTGCAAAGAGGATTACATTATTACTCTCATCCTGCACATACCGCAGCCCATGCTCTTTGGCAAAAGCCACCAGATAATCGCTGATAGGCTTGGTATTGCCCGAGCCATGGGGAATACTGCAAATTTCTTCAAAATAACCGAAAACCGATTCCGGTACAAGACCGGCTAACTTTTCTGCCTTCATAATTTCACCTCGTTATTATCATACCACAAATTTATAAAATCGTAAACTCACTGCGGCGAAAATCAATAACACCGTCTTTTTTCAGCTTTCCCAGCTCCGTGCTCATAGCGCTGCGCTCCACTGCCAGATAATCCGCAAGTCCTTGCCGGTCAAAGGGAATGGTAAAGCGATTGCTGTTTGCCGCCTTTGCCTGCGACAGCAGATATGCCATCAGTTTTTCCCGGGTCGTTTTGTGAGAAGTGATCTCCTGCTTCTGATGGAATGCCAAATTACGACGGGCAACGATCTTCAACAGATTATAGATCAACCGGCTGTGGAAGCAGCAGGCATTGGCGCAGCCTACAGTGATCCGCTGACAATGGATCAGCATATATTCACAATCCTCCTCTGCCACCACCTGCACCGGCAGTGTTGGCACACCGGCACAGGCAAAGCTCTCGGCAAACAACTCCCCCGGTGCGATCTGATTGACAATGCTGCGGTTGCCGTAATAATCCAGTTTTTCGATCTGGGCGCTGCCGGTGAGCAAGATGCCCATATACTCTGCGCTGCTGCCCTCTGCCAAAATCTGTCCGTGCTTTCCCGCTTTGCGGATCACTGCCCCCAAACAGTCCAGCATGCCGGAAATGTCGCCGGGGTCAATACCCTCAAACAAGGAACACTGCTGTAAAATCGGTAAATATTTTTCCATAGACTCTCCTTTTGTTGGAATTCCAACATACTGTATAGGTTCAGTATAGTATAATAAAGCCACAAAGTCAAGGAGGTTGATGTTTATGTTAACATTTGGATGCCAGGCAAAACCCAAAACGCCCACGATCCACGAAAAAATCTGCCCCCAGTGCGGCAGCGTTATCGAACTGTTCTCCATTGACACGCAAATGGCTTGCGAAAAATGCGGCTTTATTGCCTATAACGATACCCTAAGCTGTGTCCAATGGTGCGAACATGCCAGAAAGTGCGTAGGCGATGAAATGTACGAACATTTAATGAAGGTCGCCGCCGCGCAAAAAGAAAAAGCCGCCGAAGAACGGCGACTGAAAAAGGAGGCAAAGGTATGCTCAGAAAAATCATCCGCATAAACCAATCCCTGTGCAACGGCTGCGGTCTGTGCGCCAACGCTTGTCATGAGGGCGCTATCGGCATGGTCGACGGAAAAGCAACACTTTTGCGAGAGGATTATTGCGACGGTTTAGGCGACTGTTTGCCGGCATGCCCCACCGGGGCAATCAGCTTTGAGATGCGGGAAGCCCCTGCCTATAACGAAGCGGCTGTGCTGGCTGCCAAAGCCGCAAAAGAAACAACCAGCTACCTGCAAAATTTCCCGGTACAGATCAAGCTTGTGCCGCCCAATGCCCCTTGGTTTGATGGTGCCGATCTGTTGATCGCCGCAGATTGCTGTGCCTATGCCTATGCCAATTTCCACCAAGAGCTGATGGCAGGCAAGGTAACGCTTATCGGTTGTCCCAAGCTGGATATGGTTGACTACAGTCAAAAGCTGGCAGCCATTATTGAAAACAACCGCATTCGCAGCATCACCGTGGCACGCATGCAAGTACCTTGTTGCGGAGGACTACCCTTTGCGGTACAGACCGCTTTGGAGCTTAGCGGAAAAGAAATACCGCTGCAGATCGTAACGATCTCCAGCGGCGATAAAATCCTATAACAGTTTACGGCAGCCGGGCAGTGAGCCCGGCTCCGTTCTTTTTCAGCCATAACCGAGGGGTTTTATAGTCCGGCAGTACCCGGGATACCTCTGCCCAGAATTTTGCCGAATGATTCATTTCTTTCCGGTGGCATAGTTCATGCACCACCACATAATCCAGCACTTCCGCCGGCGCCAATGCCAGCAGGCAATTAAAATTCAGATTGCCCTTAGCGCTGCAGCTGCCCCACCGGGTCTTTTGCCAGCGTAAGGAGATCCCATTGTAGCTCACGCCCACCACCGGCGCAAAACGGGCAACGCTCTGACCGATTTTCTGCGCTGCCATCCGTTTCAGTTCCGCCTGCTCTTGCTGAGTCAGCTTTTGAACAGAAACCGGGCATTTTCCCAACTGGCGCATGATCCACTGCCGCTTACTTGAAACAAAGCTTTCGATCTGGGCAAGGGACATTCTTTGCGGGCAGCGAACCAACACGGTTCTGTCACTTTTTATCGCAATGGCGATGGTGCGCCGGTTACTGCGATGAATCTCATATGAAATATCCGGCACAGCGATCCCTCCTAACAAAAATGGGCGGTTTTTCACCGCCCAACAAGAATATTCTATCAAATAATAATACAACTTGTCAACATATTTTTACTTGTGAATTTGTAATTTCTGTGTTTTATACGAAAACTTATTGTGCATTTTGTACAGTTTTACATATTGATTTCTTTATTTTATTGTGCTATATTATAGACACAAAGGGGTGATACCAATGTACCGGTAAAACTTCAAAGGCGTAATACCAAGTTTATCCATGTGTGCAGCGTTCCTGTGTAAGAAAATACGAAACAAGAACACGCAAACTAAAGTCTTTCATAAAATCATATAATCGTCGGGAAAATATATATCAACCCAGGACGGAATACACAAAGATAAACAGCGGTAAATCAGGCTACGCCAATACTGACGAACTTCATCAGGGAAATGTTCCCCCACACAAAAGCACATCCCGCTGATGGGACAGAAACGAATGAACAAGTGATTGCGGAATGAATTTCATAAAAGATGAAGCAGCGTCGCCACACCGTAGAAAGCGAGGTTAACCAATGATGTTAGATACTAAGAGTGAACAGAAATGACCCTTGACTGTAATTAGCGGAACAGTCAAGGGTCATTTCTGTTTTATAGGATAATCTCACTGCCGGTGGACAGATACTGCAGTCTGTCTGCCATTATTTTTTTCATAACATCATATTGCAGCTCTCCGGTACAGTGTCCTGTATAGTACATCGTGGGGTAAGACAGCAGCTTTTCTGCCGCCTGGGTCACACGGGGACTTTCCGGCTCCTCCCGAAAAAAATGAAATCCGCCGATCAGTACATCCGGAGAAAACCACTGGGTAATATTCAAAATACCCTTATGGGAACAGCCGCTGATCAACACCCTCTTGCCATCCTCATCTATCTGCAGATACTGCTCATGGGAAAAATCGTCCGGCTGCTGCACACCGTTTCGCAGCACAGTCAGGCCGGCTGTATCCACCGGAACGGAAACCGGGCGGTGGTTACCGGTATGTAAGGTCAGCCCCTGCCCTATTTGCTGTCCCTCACGGGAATAACGCAGGCGGCTGCTTTGCAATATTTCCGGACTTAGACCAATAAAATCCCCGGCGGCGCTGAAATGCGCCTGCCCTGCATCCGGGCAAAGATACACCGAGGCATGATCGTTGATCTCAAAAAATCGTGCCAATCCGCCGCTGTGGTCGCTATGTCCGTGGGACAAGACCGCCACATCCACCTGACGCAGATCGATGCCCAGCTTTTGGGCATTGTCCGCAAAAGCACCGGATGCGCCGGTGTCAAACAATATCTTGTGCCGTTCGGTTTCGATATAAAGACTCAATCCATGTTCCTTATATAAATAAGGTATATGGCAAGTATTCTCAATTAGTGTCACAAGCTTCATAATTTCACCACCAAAACAAAGTATAACATATTTCCCCGGGCGGGTAAACCGTCCGGGGAATTTTTTATTCAGAAAGATGGTGGATAAATAAGCCGCTTCTCAGCTTAGGCTCAAACCATGTGGATTTCGGCGGCATGATCGCCCCCGCATCCGCAATATCCATCAGATCGTCCATAGTAGTGGGATACATGGAAAATGCCACCGCCATAGAGCCATCGTCTACCCGGTCAGCCAGCGCCTGCAGACCACGAATGCCGCCCACAAAGTCGATACGCTTATCCGTACGGGGATCGCCAATCCCCAGAATGGGATGCAGCAGATTGTTCTGCAGAATGGAAACGTCCAGCCGTGCCACCGGATCGGCATTGTCATAAGTGCCGTCCTTGGCTTCCAGCAGATACCACTTACCGGCAAGGTACATGCCGTAGGTATGCTTCTTTTCCGGCTTCAGTACACCGTCGCCAGCATAGGGCATAACGCAGAACTTCTCACCGATCAATGCAAGCAGCTGCTCCGGGGTATGACCGTTCAAATCCTTTACAATTCGGTTGTAGTCCATAATATACAGCTGCTCATCCGGGAAAATCACAGACAGGAAGTAATTAAACTCCTCGCTGCCGTCATAATCCGGCTTTCCATCCCGGCGCATCATGCCCACACGCACAGCCGAAGCGCTGCGGTGGTGACCGTCTGCAATATACAGATAGTCCACATCTGCAAACTCCTTGCAGATCGCTTGGGTCATGGATGCTTCACCAATTACCCAAACGGTATGACCGATGCCATCCTCGCTGACGAAGTCATACACCGGCGCATCCTTTTCCATGACTTTCGTCACCATCTGGTTGATAGCAGCCTTTGCCCGGTAGGTCAAAAAGATAGGACCGGTATTGGCATCGCAGTAATCCACATGGTTGATTCGATCCTGCTCTTTGTCAGCACGGGTCAGCTCATGCTTTTTGATGATATTATTCCGGTAGTCGTCTACAGCGGTACAGCCTACGATACCGATCTGGGTTCTGCCGTCCATCACCTGCTTGTAAATATACAGACAAGCCTCGCTGTCTTGGGTAAACACACCGTCAGCGATCATTTGGCGCAGATTGTCCCGTGCCTTTTCGTAGACCTTTACATCATACAGATCCACCGACGGATCCAAGTCAACTTCTGCCTTATCTACATGCAGGAAAGAATACGGATTGCCCACCACCATCCGGCGGGCTTCCTCGCTATTCATAACATCATAGGGTAGCGCCGCTACCTTTTCTGCCAAAGCCGGGGTGGGACGCACTGCCTTAAATGGTCTTACAACAGCCATTTACTTATGCTCCGCTTCAAATTTTTTCAGGAATTCAACCAGCGCCTCCACGCCTTCCTTGGGCATGGAATTGTAGATAGATGCACGCAGACCGCCAACGGAACGGTGACCCTTCAGGTTGTCATAGCCGGCCTTCTTAGTGGCAGCAACCACCTCAGCATCCAGTTCAGCAGACTCGGTAACAAAAGGCACGTTCATCAGACTGCGGACTTCCTTTTCCACAGTGCCCTTGAACATCTTGGACTGATCCAGGAAATCGTAAAGAACCTTTGCCTTTTCCTCGTTCATTTTCTGAACAGCTTCCAGACCGCCCAGGCTCTTGAGGTACTTGAACACCTTGCCACAGCAGTAGATCGCCCAGCAGTTGGGGGTGTTGTACATAGAATCGTTTTCAGCATGGATGCTGTACTGCAGGTAGGAGGGCAGATTGTCCAGATCATCACGGATCAGATCCTCACGGATGATCACCACTACCATACCGGCAGGGCCGACGTTTTTCTGCACACCGGCATAGATCAGACCGTAGTCTGCCACGTTGCAGGGTTTGCTCAGGAACATGGAGGACTGGTCAGCAACCAGCACATGACCCTTGGTGTTGGGCAGTGTCTGGAAAGTTGTGCCGTGAATGGTTTCGTTTTTATAGATATATATATAGTCGGTATCCTCGGGGATATCCAGGTCAGAGCAGTCGGGAATATAGGTGTAACCCTTATCCTTAGAGGAGATGACGGTGACCTCGCCAACCTTCTTCGCCTCAGCGATGGCCTTCTTGGACCAAGCGCCGGTCTCAATATAGACTGCCTTGCCGTTCTTCATCAGATTCATAGGGATCATAGAGAACTGCAAAGTTGCACCGCCCTGAATAAACAGAACCTTATAGTTGTCGGGAATCTGCATCAGGTCACGCAGATCCTGCTCTGCCTCCTTGGCGATCTTATCAAAAACGCCGGAACGGTGAGACATCTCCATAACGCACATACCACTGCCGTGGTAGTTCATCATTTCGTCACGGATCTCCTCCAGCACTGCCTCGGGCATCATGGCGGGGCCTGCGGAGAAATTAAATGTACGCTGGTAATTCATTTTTATTTCCTCCTATTTTTCCCTCTTGGGGGATAATTATAAATAGTATAACATACATTTGATAAATTTCAACCGATTCTTTCCCCTTTTTAAAAATGTTATATTCCTGCCCTTTCTACCTATTTTTTAACACCCGAAATTTACTTTTTTCTGAAAAAATGTTATAAATTCGCAGTAATAATATTTATTTTATCATTTTTGACATTTTCCCTGCCATTCCACGAATAATTTTAAATAACTTTCTGCTTTTCCCTTGACTTCTGCAAATAGAATGGTATAATACATAAACCGACTTTTTGGAAGGAAGTGTATATTTATGGTTATGGAATTAGATCAACTCATTTCTGTATTTACATTTGCCGCTGCTGCCATTGCGCTGCTGTTCGCAGCATTGACCGCACGCAAGGTCCTGAAGGCTCCTGAAGGTACCGAAAGAATGCAGAACATCTCCCAGTATATCCGTACAGGTGCAAATGCTTACCTGAAGCGGCAATACAAAGTCGTGGGAGTATTTTTTATTGCCATGTTCATCATTTTGGGTGTTATGGCTCTGTGTGGTAAGCTCAACAAGTTCGTGCCCTTCGCATTCGTGTCCGGCGGTTTCTTCTCCGCTCTGTCCGGCTTCGTTGGCATGAAGATCGCTACCGCTGCCAACGCCCGTACTGCTAACGCTTGCCAGGGCAGCCTGAACGGCGGTCTGCGTATCGCATTCTCCGCCGGCTCTGTTATGGGCTTTACCGTCGTCGGCCTGGGTATGCTGGATATCTCCATCTGGTACGCACTGCTGAAGTTCGGCTTTGGCCTGAGCGCATCTGAGATTACCGGCGCTATGCTGATGTTCGGCATGGGCGCATCCTCCATGGCTCTGTTCGCTCGTGTTGGCGGCGGTGTGTTCACCAAGGCTGCTGACGTGGGCGCTGACCTGGTGGGTAAGGTCGAGGCAGGCATCCCCGAGGATGACCCCCGTAACCCCGCTGTTATCGCTGACAACGTTGGCGACAACGTCGGCGACGTTGCCGGTATGGGCGCTGACCTGTACGAGAGCTATGTAGGCTCCGCTCTGTCTGCTTGCGCTCTGGGTGTTGCTGCTCTGGGCGGCAACGCAAAGGGTCTGGTCCTGCCTATGGCTCTGGCTGCGCTGGGTATCCTGTGCTCCATTCTGGGTACTTTCCTGGTTCGCACCAAGGAAGGCGCTACTCAGAAGGATCTGCTCCGCTCCCTGGGTCTAGGCACCAACTTCTCCGCAATTCTGATCGCAGTTCTGGCGCTGCCCCTGGTTTACTTCGTGCTGCCCGAGAACTGGACTCTGTACTTTGCAATTCTGTCCGGTCTGGTTGCCGGTGTTCTCATCGGTCAGGCTACCGAGTACTTCACCTCTGATACCTACAAGCCCACTCAGAAGCTGGCTGCTTCTTCCGAGACCGGTCCCGCTACTATTATTATCAGCGGTCTGTCCCTGGGTATGCTGTCCACCGCCCTGCCCATCATCATCGTAGCAATCTGCGTTTTGGTGGCATACTTTGTTTCCGGCGGCGCTGCTAACTCCACCATGGGTCTGTACGGTATCGCACTGGCTGCCGTTGGTATGCTGTCTACTCTGGGTATCACTCTGGCTACCGACGCTTACGGCCCTGTTGCTGATAATGCCGGCGGTATCGCTGAGATGTCCGGCCTGGATAAGTCCGTCCGTGAGCGTACCGACGCTTTGGACTCCTTGGGTAACACCACTGCTGCTACCGGTAAGGGCTTCGCTATCGGCTCCGCTGCTCTGACTGCACTGGCTCTGATGGCTTCCTACTTTGAGACTGTTAAGTCCATCTCCCCCGAGGTTACCGAGGCTCAGCTGAGCCTGATGAACCCCACCGTTCTGATCGGTGTGTTCATTGGCTGCTGCCTGCCCTTCGTATTCGCTGCTCTGACCATGGAATCCGTCGGCCGCGCTGCACAGAGCGTTGTGGTTGAGGTTCGCCGTCAGTTCAGAGAGATCGTTGGTCTGATGGAAGGCAAGAACGATCCCGACTACGCAAGCTGCATCGACCTGTGTACCAAAGCTAGCTTGAAGGAAATGATCCTGCCCACCGTGATCACCATTGTGACTCCCGTGGTGGTTGGTCTGATCCTGGGTTGGACCGGTGTTGTTGGTATGCTGGGCGGCGCTACCGCTTCCGGCTTCCTGCTGGCTATCTTCATGTCCAACTCCGGTGGCGCATGGGATAATGCTAAGAAGTATATCGAAGCCGGCAACCACGGCGGCAAGGGCTCCGATTGCCACAAGGCTGGCGTTGTTGGCGACACCGTTGGTGACCCCTTCAAGGATACCTCCGGCCCTGCTATCAACATCCTGATCAAGCTGCTGAGCACCGTTTCTATCGTGTTCGTTTCCTTGGTCGTTTCTCTGAGCATCTTCTAATAAACACACATACGGCTCTGTTCCAAACGGAACAGAGCTGTATTTTTTACCTCCATTGACAAACAACCCGCTATATTGTATCCTAACTGCGAGGTGATTTTTATGAATGAAGCTTTGCGCAATCTGACCGATCGTGTCAGCACGAAAAAATATACCGAACAGCAGGTCAACGACGAACTGCTGGATCAGATTCTGGATGCCGGACTGTATGCCGCTACGGGTCGAGGTGTTCAGCACGTTGTCATGGTCGCTGTCCGGGATAAAGAAACCCGGGATCAGCTTTCTAAAATGAACGCCCGCATTCTGGGCGCTGACGCCGACCCCTTCTATAACGCACCTTGCGTTGTGGTGGTTTTGGCAGATCCCAGCCGCAACACATGGGTCGAGGACGGCGCATTGGTTATGGGACATCTGATGAGCGCTGCAAACGCCTTGCAGGTGGGCAGCTGCTGGGTGCACCGGGCAAGAGAAATGTTCTCCTGTGACGAAGGAAAGGCGCTGCTGCGCAAATGGGGCGTACCGGAGCATTTGGAGGGCATTGGCAACTGCATTCTCGGCTACCCCGACGGTGAGCCAACCAAGAAGCCCCGTCAGGAAAACCGAATCTATAAAATCGACTAAATAAAAACACCCAAGGGAAATTCCCTTGGGTGTTCTTGTTTTATTACTTTGCGATCAAGCGCTGGATCAATTTTACGATCTCCACGACGGGAATCACCAGAATTGCCAGACCCATTGCGATAGCATATTCTGTCCAGCCGATCATGGTAAAGCCAAATGCATTTGCCAGGAACGGGATCTCGATCACTGCGGTAGTCAGCAGCAGGCTGCCCAGCATTGCTGCCCACAGAACCATGTTCTGACCCTTCAGAGTGAACACGCTCTTGCGCTGAGAACGCATGTTGAAGCTGTGGAATATCTCACACATAGACATGGTCAAAAATGCCATAGTCATACCGTGACCGGAAGTGCCTGCAGCCTGCAGCGCTGCGAAAGAACCAACCTCGGGATCCATCATGCTGCCGATCAGGTATGCCGCGATGGTGATTACAGTAACCAAAATGCCCTGATATACCACATCGAAGCCCAGTCCGCCGGCAAAGATGCCGTCCTTGGAATTACGGGGCGGGCGGGACATGGTGTCCGGCTCGGCCTTTTCCATGCCCAGTGCCAGTGCCGGGAAGCAGTCGGTAACCAAGTTGATAAACAGCAGGTGTACGGGGTTGAGCAAGGTAAAGCCCAGGATGGATGCAAAGAACACACCCAGAACCTCGGACATGTTGGAGGCCAGCAGGAACTGGATCGCCTTGCGGATATTGTCGTAAATCCGGCGACCTTCGCCTACAGCGGCAACGATGGTTGCGAAGTTATCGTCTGCCAGCACCATGTCGGCTACATTCTTGGTGACATCCGTACCGGTAATACCCATGCCCACACCGATGTCCGCAGACTTAATGGAGGGCGCATCGTTAACGCCGTCGCCGGTCATAGCGGTGATAGCGCCGTTTGCTTTCCATGCAGTAACGATCCGTGTCTTATGCTCCGGCTGTACGCGGGCGTACACACCGTATTTTTTCACGAACTCGCAGATATCCTCATCAGAAACAGCGTCCAGTTCTGCGCCGGTGATCGCCTCAGAAGCGTCGGTAATAATACCCAGCTCCTTTGCAATGGCAACCGCCGTGTCCTTATGGTCACCGGTGATCATCACAGGGCGGATACCGGCAGCGCGGCACTCCTCGATGGCCGCCTTGACCTCGGGACGAACCGGGTCAATCATGCCGGTCAGACCAAGGAACACCAGCTCCTGCTCCAGGAACTCGGGGGTGTTGTCTGCAGGCTTGTCGCTCCAGTCACGCTTGGCAGCCGCCAGCACACGCAGCGCCTTGTCTGCCATTGCCTTATTGGCAGCCATGATCTCGTCACGCTTTGCGTCGGTCATAGCCTTGACTTCGCCGTTCTCGTAGTAGTATGCGCAGCGGGCCAGCACCACGTCCGGGCCGCCCTTGGTATACTGCACAAAGCTGCCGTTACCCAGATCATGGACAGTGGACATCATCTTTCTGCCGGAGTCGAAAGGTGCTTCGTCTACACGGGGAGTTGCCTTTTCCAGATCCTGCTTCTTATAGCCTTCCTTGCAGGCAAAGTTCACCAGCGCACACTCCGTGGGCTCGCCCTCTGCCTGATCCTCATCATTCAGGTTTGCATCGGAGCACAGCGCCATAGCCTTTGCCACCAGCTCTGTTTCGCCCAGATGCTCAACTACGGTCATCTTATTTTGGGTCAGTGTACCGGTCTTATCGGAGCAGATAACCTGGGTGCAGCCCAGGGTTTCCACCGCAGTCAGACGACGGATCACCGCATTGCGCTTGGACATATTGGTAACACCAATGGACAGAACCACGGTAACCACTGTAGCCAGACCTTCGGGGATCGCTGCAACTGCCAGAGAAACCGCCACCATGAAGGTTTCCAGGATCACTTCCAGTGTATGACCCGCCACAGCCAGCTGCGCACGTGCCATAAACAGATTGAAGCCAAAAATAAATACGCAAATGCCCAACACGATCCAGCTCAGGGTCTTGCCCAGCTGATCCAGCTTGCGCTGCAAGGGAGTCTGCTCATCCTCGGTAGCTGCCAGCACACCGGCAATCTTGCCCATCTCAGTATCCATACCGGTACGGGTGATCACAGCTTTACCACGGCCGTAAACCACAGTAGATCCCATATAGCACATATTCTTACGGTCACCCAGAGGCACTTCGTTTTCAGACTCCACGCCCAGCAGTTCGATGACCTTATTCACGGGAACGCTTTCGCCGGTCAGGGCAGCTTCCTCAATTTTTAAAGAGGCGCTTTCCAGCAAACGGCCGTCGGCAGGCACAGCGTCGCCAGCCTCCAGCAGCACCACATCGCCGGGTACCAGCTCATCAGAGTGCAGAACCACCATCTTGCCGTCACGAAGCACTTTACACGTTGCGGCGGTCATGGTCTGCAACGCTTCAATCGCCGCCTCGGCCTTGCTCTCCTGCACCACGCCCAAAATAGCATTCAGCAGGACAACCGCCATAATGATAATGACCTCTGCCCACTCGTTCTCGCCGGACAGCATGCCGGTCAGTGCGCTGACACCAGCTGCAATCATCAGAATGATCAGCATGGGGTCTTTCAGCTGTGCAAGGAACTTCTGCAGCCAAGTGGCTTTTTCCGCTTCCTTGAGCTTGTTAGCGCCGTACTTCTCCTGCCGCTTGGCAGCTTCCTGAGAAGTAAGACCCTGCTCTGTTGCGTCCAGTTCTTTCAACACATCCTCTGTGGAAAGGCTGTACTCTCGATCCATTTCAATTTCTCCTTTACATTTTGTAGGGAAACAAAAAAACCCATACGCGATCGCAAAAACGGTCTGCGCATGAGTCTCATTCCATAAGAACCTCTCCGGGCAGTTACCTGCCGTTCTGACGAAAAGGCCCAGCACCAAAATCGGCGCCGAATTACTCCCTCAAACATAACCATTTTAATGAAATTCTTTATTTTTGTCAAGGATATTATACCATAATTATACCATTTCCCAAAATAAATATTTTAGGGCGGTTGCCGAAGCAGCCGCCCTTTGTTATATTATTTCTTTTCCTTGGGTTTTCTGATCCGGATCAGTTTTGCATTCATTGCCAGCAGTTCTTCCTTGGTAAAGCTGACATTTGCCATGCCCATCATGGAAGTCAGGCGCAGCACGGTAAATCCGCCCAGCATCTGACCCATGCCCTTGATGCCCTTAAGATTCACACTAAAGCCGCCGCTCTTCTTCTCGCCGTCTTTTTCCGGTTTCTTATTGGCATCCATCTTTTTCTTCATGGTCATCAGCATACCTGCCAGCCACAACTTACCGCCCAGAGTGGACATGATGGCGCTCATCTTGGAGTTCAGGCTGAAGTAACCCTCACGCTCCTCGATATCAAACCAGTTCAAAATAGCGCCCACTTCACGCATACGGTAGTCCTCGTTGAAGGTATCTACCTTGCGGATCAGGCTCTCGTCACGCAGCTCACCTGCAACGGCCTCCAGCTTGGTCTCGCCCACGTTGGGAACGTCGAAGTAGAAGAAGTGATCTGCTGCCTCCTTCACGCCCAGGCTCTCGCCGTTGGCAAACAGTTCAACAGATGGCTGGTTGGAGTACACAGTAACCTTGGTCACATCCTCCACACGGTCGATATAGCGCTTGCCGCACAGATGGACGAAAGGCTCGTCGGACAGCCATGCCTTGTAAGCATAGAAGGAGTCCTTCTTATACTTACGGTCGAAGGTCACCAGACCCTTATGGTTCTGTCCGTTCTCGCCGCCCTCGTTACGGGCATCGGCACCGAAGTCAAACATGTTCCACACATGGGTCGCCCACATGTACTTACGGGTGAACAGCTGCTTGATCAGTTCCTCGTGGTAGTATGCCTGATACTCCTCGGTGTAGTCACCCTGCTGAGGATCGGAGGTGTGCCAGTTCAGCGCCTCACAACCGTACTCAGAGCAGCCAATGGGAATATTGGGATGCTTTGCATGGAATGCATCGAACCAAGGGCCATTCATGTCGGTCTCGCCGCCGTACCAACCGAAGTAATGGTTGTAGGAAACCACATCGGGAATCTGCAGATAAGGATCGTCCATGGAACACATGGAAACCGCTGCAATGGTAGTCAGACGGGTCTTATCCATCTCATGGCACAGATCGTTCAGGATCCGGTGGTTTTCCAGCAGGTCAGCGTCGCTGCCGTTGATGGTAATTTCGTTGGACAGGCCCCAAACCACGATACAGGGGTGGTTGTAGTTCTGCGCCACCAGTTCCTTCATCTGGCTGATGGTATTCTCACGGCCGGTGGGCATGTGACGGGAGATGTAGGGGATCTCCGCCCAGATCACCAGACCCTTTTCGACACACAGATCGTAGAAATACTGATCGTGCTGATAGTGGGCAAGACGAATGGTAGTGCAGCCCACCTCGCAGATCATTTCGATATCCTCTTCGTGATGCTCCGGCAGCAGTGCGTTACCGAAACCCCAGCGGTCCTGATGACGGGAAACGCCACGCAGGGGGTACTCCTCGCCATTGAGGATGAAGCCGTTGTTGGGATCGATCTTAAATGTACGGCAGCCGAAACGGGTGCAGACATTATCGATGACCTGACCATTCTCCATCAGCTCTGCCTCGCAGCAGTACAGATAGGGGTCTTTTCTGCCGTGCCACAGATACACATTTTCAATCACGAAGTTTGCCTTGGTCTCGGCAGACTCCACGGTTGCCACCACATTTTCTTCCTTGTCGTAAATGGTATACTTGATGGACTGACCTTCCTTCAGGTTGGTCACAAACACCTCAGCTTCCACTGCAGCATTGGCGCCATCGACGCAAGGTGTGACCTTGATGCCGGGTGCGCCGTAGTAGTCCAGATCAAAGTGGCTTTCTGCCACGCAGATCAGGTTGACATCACGGTACAGACCGCCATAGAAGGTAAAGTCTGCCATCTGGGGATAGACGGTCTCGTTGGCGCAGTTATCCACTGCGATCACCAGCAGGCTGTTCTCGCCCAGGGCTTCGGTGACATCCACACGCCAGGTGGAGTAGCCGCCGTCATGGTGGCAAAGCTTTTTGCCGTCTACAAAGACATCTGCAGAGGAGTTTGCGCCACGGATCTCCAGATAGTAGCGCTCTGCCTGGGGCAGTTCTGCCTTTTTCAGCTCCTTAGCATAGTATGCGGTGCCACGGAAGTAATCGTTGCCGCCGTCCTGACCGTCAATAGCATTCCAAGAGTGGGGAACATTGACTGCTTCCCAATCTGCAGGCATAGCCGCAGGAATGCCCTGCGCTGCCTTGGAAAATGCCCAACCATTGTTCAGATTAATAATTTCTCTCACTTGATTTTCCTCCAATTTGGTTTCAAAAAAGGGAGGGCACGCAGGCCCTCCCCTACAGATTTTGCTTATTTTGCTGCGTGACGCTCTGTCAGCTCAGCATTCATCTGCTCCATGGTCTTCTTATCCAGGTTATAAACCAGACCCAGACCAACAAACTGCAGCAGTGCAGAGAACAGGAATGTAGCTGCAACCAGATAACGCATTCTCACAGCCACTTCCCACAGCTGATTGCCCTCATTTGCGCCAACATAGCCCAATGCGACCATAACGACAAGAACAAGGGAGGGACCGATGCCCTGTGCGAGCTTACGGAAGAAAGAATGCAGGGAGTAAACAGTGCCTTCCTCGCGGGTACCGAACTTCCACTCGTTGTAGTCGATGGCATCGCCCATCATTGCCCAGGAAACAGTGGAGTAGATACCCAGACCCAGGCTGTAGATCAGCTGGCAGACAATATACAGGATCAGATCCAATCCGGTGTTGTTAGGTGTAACGATAAACAGACCCAAACCGGCAACAACAGAGCAGATAGAGCCAAAGGTAGCCAGCTCCTTCTTGCCGTACTTTGCAACCATCTTACGAGCCAGAGGGGTAAATACCACAATGGGGATCATAGCAAACAGCTGCACGATACCGGAGATCTGCACATTCTTGAAATAGGACTGGAAGATAACAGTCACTGCGGTGGTAGCGCCCTGCATGCCGATAAACATACCCATGGCCGCAATAGTAGCGCCCACAGCAGGACGGTTCTTCATGAAATTACCGAATGCTTTAAGTACATTGAACTTGGGCTGGTCTTCGTTGCAGGCAACACCGGTCTCCACACGGATCTCGGTATTGCGGATCATAAACTGGAAACAAATGAAGCCCAGTGCGCCCATGATCAGAGCAGCAATAAAGACACGCTCGCCGATCAGGTTGTTTTCTGCGTCATAGATAATAAAGGGCAGGATCACCATAGGCAGCATATTGCCAAAAATGGAACCTACACTACGCCATGCAGAAAGGCTTGCACGGTCCTTAACATCGTTGGAAATCAAGGACAGCAGGCTGCCGTAAGGAACATTGGCCACAGTATAGAATGCATCCCAAACCACATAGCCGGCGATAAAGATGATCGCTTTTGCCCAAACAGGTGCATTGGGGAAAGGCAGGAAGCAGCATGCGCCACCCACAATCAAACCGATAGAGCCTGCCCAGATGTAAGACAGGAACTTATTTCTCTTGTACTGACGCTTGTCTGCGTCAATCATGGAGCCGATCAGCGGATCGTTGATGGCATCCCAAACCTGCACAACAATCAGCAGCAGTGCATACCACAGATCCATGCCCATAAACTGTGTCCAGAAAATAGACATGGTGCCCTTCAGCGCAAAACTCATGTTACAGCCCAGATCGCCTGCGGCGTAAGCAATGCTGTCGCGAATACCAAAGGGTCTTAACTTCTTTTCTTTTGTTTCCATAAGAAATCCTCCGTTAAATTTTATCCTGTTTTATGGATATCATCTATATTATAAATCACATCGCACAAGTCCGTGAGTAATATTTTTCAGTTTTTTTGTATTATTTTATGCAAAGCTATTATTTTACTGTTGTTATTTCGCCAATTATGTACTACAATAAATAATATATTATTCGGTTTTTGTGCCATTCGCCAAACATTTACAGGAGGAATTCGTATGTTCTACGAAGCCGAACTTCGATTTTTGCGAGAAACATTCAAGAAAAGCCGTGTACAAACCAGTATTGTGGATCTGTCCACCCCAGTGGAGGAGCGACAGGACCTTGCTTTGCACACTTTTCTGACCTATTTCCGCAGCACCGGTAAATCCATTGGTCAGATCCTTCCTCCCGCAGCGCCTGCCACCGTATACCGGATCGCTGACCCCTTTGGTATCCGGTATCTGTATCTGCGATTGCCGGAATTGCCCGGCGATGCTATCTTGCTGATTGGACCTTATCTGGTGCAGCCCCCGGAACAAAATGAGATTTTGGAAAAAGCGGAACAGCTGGGCATCCCTCCTTCTCAACAAAATCATTTGGTAGAACAATGTAATAACGTTCCCCTGCTGGCAGAGTCGAGCCATCTTTTCCTTTTGGTAGATACCTTTGCCGAACACCTTTGGGGTCTGAACGGTTATACCGTGGAGGATATTGCTCCGGATTCCCAGCCCATCCTGCCGCCGCTCCCTGCGGCCGAAGCCTCCCACGATAACAACGATCCCTTATGGAGAATAAAAAATATGGAGCTGCGCTACAGCTACGAAAACGAGCTGATGAACGCAGTCTCCAAAGGGCAGACCCATAAGGCCGATATTCTCTTGCAGAATTTTTCCACTTTTTCTTTTGAGCAGCGGCTTTCTGACCCCGTCCGTAACGCAAAGAACTACTGTATTATTATGAATACGCTGTTGCGTAAAGCGGCGGAGCAAGGCGGTGTCCACCCGGTATATCTGGACGGCTCATCCTCATTGTATGCCACAAAAATTGAGCAACTCAGTTCCTTGGAAGCCATCGGCACTCTGATGTCGGAGATGTTCCGGGCATACTGCCGTCTGGTACGCAACCACTCCATGGAGCACTATTCGCCCCCGGTGCAAAAAGTCATTACACTGATCGATTCTGACCTGACCGCCAATCTGACTTTGCGCACACTGGCGCAAATGCTCAATGTCAGCAGCAGTTATCTATCTACCCTTTTCAAAAAGGAAACCGGTCAGACCCTGACCGAATATATTAACGGCCGTCGGATCAAGCATGCCATGCATCTGCTGAAAACCACCCGGCTGCAAGTGCAGACCGTGGCGCAGCACTGCGGCATTGTGGATGTGCAGTATTTCTCCAAGATTTTTAAGCGCACCACCGGCATGGCCCCCAAAGAGTACCGGGATTCACTGAAGCGGTAAATCCCCGTTTCCTGCGGCAAATTCCCGAGGACTGATGCCGTACTCAGACTTGAAGGCACGATAAAAGCTGGTATAGTCCGCAAAACCACAGCTTCTGCAGACCTGACCGGCAGATTCTCCTGCCGTGAGCAGCTGCCGTGCCATCATCAGCCGGCGCATCAGAATATATCGGTAGACACTGACACCCACTTCCCGGGTAAACGCATGGGACAAATGGTATTTGCTGACAAATAACTCACCTGCCACCGTATCCAGAGAAAGGGGCGCGCTGAGATGCTCGCCGATGTAATGCATAGCATTCTCCACCAACGGAGACAACTGTTCTCCCTCCTGCTTCCCCTCAGCATGGCGAGCCAACCGGTTTAGCTGCACCATCAGCTGCAAAAAGATACCCTGAGCGCTGATCTCGCTGCCAAATTCCTTGCTGTAGCACTCCCGCACAAGCTCGCCCATTCGTGCTGTCAGCACCGCCCGTTCTGCGCTGGGCGGACGGATCAGGTGGCTGTGGTTGGGGAGGCTGGTATCGAAACAGCCGGTGAGTTCTACCTGATTGCCGGAGAGCTTCTCCAGATATTCTTTATTGACCCACAAAACAAACCGCTCGCACACCGGCTTACCATCGTCGGTCATGGGTCTGTGCAGTTCCATAGGGTTGATAAACAGCAGGTCTCCCGGTTTCAGGCGGATAATGCGTCCCTCCACCCAATATGCAACATTGCCGTTCAGCAAAAAATAAACCTCATAGAAATCATGGTGATGTACTTCCACAAAGCCGGGACGAGGGTCACGGTAGTGAAATATCTCAAAAGAATCCCGATGCATGATCTGCCGGGGATCGAATTTTTGGGAACGTTCCCGCATAAAAATCACCTCTTTTACATCATACAGCAATATTTGCAATATTTCAAGCAATTTGCACAATTTTTATTGCAATTAGATAGTGATACACTAATAACAGAAATAACCATTCTGTGCAGAATGGATACATGGAGGAATCGAAATGCCAATGCAAATGGGTTTCCGTTGGTACGGCGAAGGCAACGACAGGATCAAGCTTTCTGATATCAAGCAGATCCCCGGCGTCACCAGCATCGTCTGGGCGCTGCACCACAAAATGCCCGGTGAGATCTGGGAAGAAGCCGAGATTGCCGAAGTCAAAGCGCAGTGCGACAAGTACGGCTTTAACATTGATGTGGTAGAGTCCGTCAATGTCCACGATGACATTAAGATTGGCCTGCCTACCAGAGATCAGTACATTGAAAATTACAAGATCACCATGCGCAATCTTGCCAAGTTCGGTGTCAAGGTCATCTGCTACAACTTTATGCCCATCTTTGACTGGACACGCAGCAATCTGTTCCACGAAGTCGGCGACGGCTCTACTGCTCTGTTCTACGAAAAGAACATGATCCAGGACGACTACAACGCTATGGCAAAGTACATTCTGGACTTCACCGAAAAATACAACATGTCCTTCCCCGGCTGGGAGCCGGAGCGTATGGCAAAGCTGGACGAGCTGTTTAAGGCATATAAGGACGTGGATCACGAAACCCTGTGGGCAAACCTAAAGTACTTCCTGGAAGCGCTGATGCCCACCTGCGAGGAAACCGGCATCAAAATGGCCATCCACATGGACGATCCCCCCTGGGACATTTTCGGTCTGCCCCGTCTGCTGATCAATGAGGCAAACATTGACCGTTTCCTGAAAATGGTGGATCACCCCTGCAACTGTCTGACCCTTTGCTCCGGCAGTCTGAATGCCGATCCCAACAACGATGTGGCAAGCATCGTCCGGAAGCACTGCGACCGCATCGCCTTTGCCCACATCCGCAATGTTAAGCACTTCCCCAACGGCGACTTCTCTGAAGCCAGCCACCGGGACTGTGACGGCGACACTGGCATTCTGAACATTCTAAAGGCATACCACGACTGCGGCTTTGAGGGCTACATCCGTCCCGACCACGGCCGTCATCTGTGGGACGAGGGCCCCGGCAATGTCCGCCCCGGTTACGGTTTGTACGACCGGGCGCTGGGTATTATGTACATGCTGGGTGTCTGGGATATGCTGGACAAATTAAACGATAAATAATTTTGGAGGTAATAAAAATGGCAAATCTTCCTTTGAACATTGACTATAGCGGCAAGGTAGTCGTAGTTACCGGCGCAGGCGGTCTGATCTGCGGCGCAATGGCTGCTGCTTTTGCCCGCAGCGGCGCAAAGGTTGCTGCACTGGACCTGAACGAGGACGCCGTCAAGAAGCTGGCTGAGGAGCTGAAGGCTGAAGGCTTTATCTGTGAAGGCTACAAGGCTAACGTTCTGGAGCCTGAATCTCTGGAAGCTGTCCATCAGGCAGTTTTAAAGGATCTGGGCGCTTGTGATATTCTGG
>JAZSQH010000125.1:0-2432 GCA_045537865.1 Faecousia sp.
AGCAGCACCTTCACCTTAAGCCTTGGGTCGGTGTCAGCCATAATGTCATAGTGCATATCCGTGGGAATGCCCAGACCCTGCAGCATACGGGAGGCATCGGATTCTGCTTCCCAGCCGTTCATTTCCGCAAATTCCATCTCCAACTCGGAGGCGCGGATACCGTCCTCGTCGGAGAAGTCCGGCTTCTCGTAGATGGCATCCTTTTCCTTCATAATATCATACAGGCGCTGGTTGCCCATAATGACGGTGTCCATAATGGTATACTCGTCGTAGGCGTTCTGGTTCTGCTTCAGCACGGAAACACGCTTGTCCGGATCGATGTGGATCTCACCGCTGGTGGATTCCAGCTCACCGGTGAGCAGACGCAGGAAGGTAGACTTACCTGCGCCGTTTGCGCCGATAATACCATAGCAGTTGCCGGGCAAAAACTGCAGATCCACATGCTGGAACAGCCACTGGCCGCCAAACTGCATACCTAAATTACTAACTGTGATCATTTCTTAATCCCTCATTCTCCAGAAATAGTCAAATTGCCCGCAGGCGCATAATCATACATGATAATGATACCACAAAACCGCCCGGAATGAAAGAACTTTTTTCCATTTTCGCCCCAAAAGCAAAAAACAGCGCCGAGTTTCCTCGGCGCTGCGGGTCATTCGTTGAAAAATAGCAGCGAATACCATGTAATGACGGTATTGCTATAAACGAAATCCAGTCCGTTTTCCTCCAGCGTGGGAATGAGATTGATGCCGTGGCTCTCCACGCAGGGGTGCATCCGTCCGGGCATACGGCAAGGCAAGCCATCCTCAATGGCGCAGCGCTCACAAACGGAACATGCCTCGGTGGACAGTATGTAAGGCTCGACCCCCTGCTGACGGAGCAGATCACGAACCTGATGGGTGATGGCTTCGTGTTCCGGGCGGGTTTTCAGCGCCTCCTCAATGTTGGCAATATCCTCGGTTTCCGTGATCGTACCCACCACCAGGCAACTGTTATAGCTGCGGCACTTGGCGGCGCACTCCGCCACTGTGCCCGTGCCGGGAGGACATGCCCAAGTCTTTCCGTACATGGGACATTCGTGCTCGCAGATCCAGCGGATGCGGTCGGAAAATTCCAAAGTGTTGGGATCTACATAAAAATAAGCGTACAGCGGCAGCTCCAACATCTGCTGCTCCAACAGTTCTTTATCCATCATGCCAGTTCCTCCAGTATTCTTTGGCAGCCCTCGTTGATGTCCGCCCATGTTTGGGTGAAATCGCCGGTGTACCAAGGGTCAGCCACGTCCCGGTCAAGAAACGGGCGGAATTTAGTTTCCCCGGGAAACAGCTGATTCAGGTATCGCAGATTGGAGCGATCCATGTAGAAAATATGGTCAAATTTTTCCACATCCGCCCTTGTGATCTGCCGGGCGCGGTGACCGTCGCAGGCAACCCCATGGCGATTCATCTCCCGCTTAGCCGGGGGATACACCGGATTGCCCAGTTCCTCCCGACTCACCGCCACAGACGCGATCTCAAACCGGTCAGCAAGACCGGCCTTTTTCACCATATCCTTTAATACAAATTCGCCCATAGGCGACCGGCAAATATTGCCATGGCAGACGAATAACACTTTTATCATTGCTAAGATCCTCCTCGATAAACCACGATTTGCGTTGATACACAAGGCTTTTTCCGATTTTGCCATTTTGGCAAATCGTTTTCTAATGTCGCCTTTCGTGGCATATTGTGGCCTGCAAAAGTAGTAAAATTGGTAGTAAATAGACACGGTTTACTACCGGCTTTACTACTTATAGCAGACGAACACTTTTTTACGCTTCCATAACCCGGTCAAATTCCGTTTTAGCGTCCTCAAATTGTACGTGGGTATAGGTATTCAAAGTGATGCTGATATCGGCATGTCCCATAATGTACTGCAAGGTTTTCGGGTTCATACCGCTCTTTGCCATGTTGGTGCAGAAGGTGTGCCTGCACACATGGGGTGTAATTTTCGGAAGCTGTACTCTGTAGATGCTATTATACTTGTTGCGGATATGCTTAAAGTAATGTTCCCAGTGAAGGCAGACCATCGGCATATCGTTTTTGTCCAGAAACAGGAAACCGGTGTGTCCGTCGATCATAGGTTCTTTGGCAGGCTTTTTCCGATTGTTCATGACTCTGCGGAAGCACGCCATAACCTCGTTGCTCATAGGTACGAACCGTTCGCCACTCTTGGTCTTGGTATCCTCGATGATGTACTCCATTTCTCTGGTGCGCTGCAGCTGATGGTCTACCCGGATTCGCTTGTTCTTGAAGTCGATGTCCGAGAAGGTCAATCCGCAGAACTCAGACACACGCAGTCCGGTGTTAAACAGAATGTAGATGCCATCGTAGTACTTGCAGTAATGCTCGTCCTTTTTAATGAACTCAAGGAACGCCCTTTCCTGGGCCCGT
>JAZSQH010000008.1:0-18342 GCA_045537865.1 Faecousia sp.
ACGGCAGCGTTGCCGATGTTATGAGTCCGTATCCCATCGTGGACAAGCTGGAGGCCTTCGGCTTCAGCGTTCAGCAGATCGGCGGGCACGATTTCGATGCGAGCGGGGCTGCTTTTGCCGCTGCACGGCAGGTCACCGGCAAACCCAGCGCCATTGTGCTGAAGACCGTCAAGGGCAAGGGCGTATCTTATATGGAAAACCAGGCAGGTTGGCACGGCAAAGCCCCCAACGATGCCGAGTATGACCAGGCGATGACCGAACTGAAGGCACAGCTTGCGGAACTGGAGGCGTAATTATGGCTGAGATGAAGAAAGTCGCAACCCGCGACAGCTACGGCGCTGCTCTGGTTGAGCTGGGCGCAACTTGTGAGAACCTGGTAGTTCTGGATGCCGACCTGGCTGGCGCTACCAAGACCGGTACATTCCAGAAGGCATATCCCGAGCGTCACTATGACTTCGGTATCGCCGAGGCGAATATGATCAGCGCCGCTGCCGGTATGTCCACCGCGGGTCTGGTTCCTTTTGCTTCCAGCTTTGCTATGTTTGCTGCCGGCCGCGCATTTGAGCAGGTTCGCAACTCCATCGGCTACCCCCACCTGAATGTGAAGATCGGCGCCACCCACGGCGGCATCTCCGTTGGTGAGGACGGTGCTTCCCACCAGTGCTGCGAGGACTTTGCTCTGATGCGATCCATTCCCGGTATGACCGTGATCTGCCCGGCTGACGATGTGGAAGCCAAGGCTGCTGTCAAGGCCGCTTACGAGATGGAAGGCCCGGTATACCTGCGGTTTGGCCGCCTGGCTGTGCCGGTATTCCACAGCGAGGACTACAAGTTCCAGATCGGCAAGGGCGAGATCGTGAAAGACGGCACCGACGTTGCCATTATCGCCAACGGCCTGCTGGCCTATGAAGCCATCACCGCTGCCGAGGAGCTGGCAAAGGACGGCATCAATGCGATGGTGATCAATATGGCTACCATCAAGCCCCTGGACAATGAGCTGGTGCTGGCTGCTGCCAAGAAGTGCGGCAAGATCATCACCTGCGAGGAGCATTCCGTCATCGGCGGTCTGGGCGAGGCAGTGTGCAGCCTGCTGGCAGAGCAGCTTCCCACCCCGGTCAAGCGCATCGGTGTCAACGACGAGTTCGGTCACTCCGGCCCCGCTGTTGACCTGCTGAAGCAGTTTGGTCTGTCCGCGGAAAACATCGTCAAGGTGGCAAAGGAATTCTGCCGCTAAAAAGAGAATTATGACTGGGAGAGGGTAGATTTTACCCTCTCCCATTTTGATTGGGAAAAAGTATGACTTTTTGTAAATAATTGTAAACCTTGTGTAATACGCAAAAAACTCTATCGACAGAATAGGACAAATTGCACAAAAACGAACCGCGTGAATTGTAAAAATAACAGAACTTTTTTGACGCGGTCAAAATCCGGTTGATTTTTTATTTTTCCTAAGTTATACTGGTATCAAGAGAAAACTGGAAACGATTCCAGTTCTCAAAATCACCGGGCAAACCCCGGATAAAATAGGAGGAATTTCCCATGAAAAAGCTTATCACTTTGTTGCTGGCTCTGGCTATGGTAATTTCCATGGCTGCTTGCGCACCCGCTGAGGGCGGCGAGCAGGGTGGCGAAGCTGCAAAGGGCTCCGTTTATTGGCTGAACTTCAAGCCTGAATCCGACGAGGCTCTGCAGGAAATCGCTAAGATGTACAAGGAAGAGACCGGTGTTGAGGTCAAGGTTGTTACTGCTGCTGCCGGCACTTACAACGAGACCCTGACCGCACAGATGGACAAGGCTGGCGCACCCACCCTGTTCGTGGTTGGCAACCAGGCTGCTGTTGAGACCTGGGGCGACTACTGCCTGGATCTGAAGGACACCGATATCGCTAAGGAACTGAGCACTGACGCTTATATGCTGTACGATGCAGACGGCAAGCTGTGCTCCATCGGCTACTGCTACGAGTGCTACGGCATCATCGTCAACAAGAAGCTGCTGGTCGAGGCTGGCTTCGAGGCTGACTACATCACCAACTTTGCTACTCTGAAGGAAGTTGCTGAGTCCGTTCACAGCCGCGCTGCAGAGCTGGGCTTTGACGCATTCTCCTCCGCCGGTATGGACGGCAGCTCCTCCTGGCGTTTCACCGGTCACCTGATCAACCTGGATTACTACTACGAGTCCGTTGAGGCTCCCGAGAAGTGGGAATCCTGCCCCTCCGAGCTCACCGGCAAGTACATGAAGAACTACAAGGATCTGTACGATCTGATGGTTGTGAACTCTGCTACCAAGCGCACTGACCTGGCTAACGGCGGCTTCGACGCTGCTCAGGAATTTGCTGATGGCAAGGCTCTGTTCTACTTCAACGGTAACTGGGAGTGGTCCGGCCTGTCCGACAAGGGCATGAAGGCTGAAGACCTGTCCATGATCCCCTACTACTGCGGTGTTGAGGGCGAAGAGAAGGCTGGCCTGAACTGCGGTACTGAGAACTACTGGGCTGTTAACTCCGAGGCTTCCAAGGAAGACCAGGCTGCTACCATCGCTTTCATGAAGTGGCTGGTAACCGATCCCGAGGCTTCCGCAAAGGCTGTTGAGACCTTCGGCGTTATGCCTTACAAGAGCGCAGTTGCTTCTTCCAACCCCTTCCTGGCCCAGGCTAACGATTACCTGGCAAACGGCTGCTACAACATGTGGTGGGCTACCAACTATCAGCCCAATGTTGATGAATACCGTGCAGCAGCAGTTTCTGCTCTGAACGATTACAATGCTGATCCCACCGATGCTAACTGGGCAAAGGTTGAGGCTGCATTCATCGCTGGTTGGGCAACGCAGTATCAGGCTGCTAACAGCTAATATTGCGATGGCGCTGAACAAGCGTTAAAAACCCTGCGCGTGACGGGGCGGGCATAATTGCTCGCCCCGTTTTTTATATCACGGATAATGCCGCGTGAGGCTGGCTCCGTGCCTTATGTAAATATCAAATGGGAGATGATGTTAATGAAGCGAAAGCTTTCCGGATCTGCTGTGAAAAGTAAAATCATCCGCAGATCCATTCAACGCTGGTCGCCGGTATTCCTGCTGCCAATGGTGGCAGCCTTTGCTATCGGATTTGTGTGGCCCTTCCTGCAAGGTCTGTTCTTATCCTTTACCAAATTTAAGACCACCAGCAAATGGACGTATGTGGGATTCTCCAACTATATAAAGGCATTTGCTGATGAAAGTTTCCGCTACTCCTTTGGATATACCACCGTGTATGCCATCGTGTCTGTGGTGCTGATCAATGTGCTGGCTTTTGCTATTGCCTATGCCCTGACACAGAAGATCAAGGGCGCCAATCTGTTCCGCACCGTATTCTTTATGCCAAACCTCATCGGCGGTATCGTGCTGGGCTACATTTGGAGTATGATCTTTGACGGCATTCTCTCCGCTTACGGCACATCCATCCTGATGGATACAGCCTGGGGCTTCTGGGGATTGGTCATTCTCATGTGCTGGCAGCAGATCGGCTATATGATGATCATATATATTGCCGGCTTGCAGGCAGTGCCGGAGGATATGCTGGAGGCGGCTCGGATCGACGGCGCCAATGCCTGGCAGACGCTGTTTAAGATCACCATTCCCAATGTGATGCCATCCATCACCATCTGTATGTTCCTGACACTGACCAACGGCTTTAAGCTGTTTGACCAGAACCTGGCGCTCACCGGTGGCCTGCCGTTTATCATCAACCCCGACGGCAGCTCCGTACACACCACAGAAATGCTGGCGCTGAATATCTACAACACCTTCTACGGTCAGAATATCAACTCCCGTGGTGTTGCACAGGCAAAGGCTGTTTTGTTCTTTATCCTTGTGGCGACTTTGGGTCTGATTCAACTCAGCGCGACACGCAAGAAGGAGGTGCAGCAGTAATGAAAAGCTCTTTGAGCAAGGAAAAGCTTGGAAGAAACCTGACCAGCGTTTTCTTTGCGCTGCTGTCCCTGGTTTATGTCCTTCCTGTGTTTATGGTGCTGCTGAACTCCTTTAAGGTAAACACCTTCGTTAAAACCGATACCTTCGGCTGGTTTACCCAGGAGAGCTTTGCAGGCTTTGACAACTTCATTAAGGGTATGACCTTTGGCGGTTATCCCTTCTGGAAGTCCGTGGTGTTCAGCCTGGTGATCACACTGCTGTCCGCCTTCCTGATCCTGCTGTTTACATCTATGGCAGCCTGGTATATTGCCCGCGTGGATTCTCCCGTCTGCCGCGCAGTATACTATCTGTGCCTGTTCTCTATGGTGGTGCCTTTCCAGATGGTGATGTTTACCCTGGCAAAGACCGCCGATACTTTGAAGCTGAATACCCCCTGGACGATCCCGGTGATCTACCTGGGTTTTGGCGCGGGTCTGGCTGTATTTATGTTCGTGGGCTTTGTAAAAAGTATTCCGCTGGACATAGAAGAAGCTGCAGCCATTGATGGCTGCAACCCCCTGCAGACCTATTTCCAGGTGGTGCTGCCGATGATGAAGCCTACGATGATCTCCGTGGCAATTCTGGAGATTATGTGGGTATGGAACGACTACCTGCTGCCTTACCTGGTTTTGGACATCACCGAGTATCGCACACTGCCTATTCACATCCAGTATTTGAAGGGCAGCTACGGTACTGTGGATCTGGGCGCAACTATGGCGCTGATCCTGTTGAGCATCGTGCCGGTGATCGTATTCTACCTCACTTGTCAGAAGCATATTATCAAGGGCGTTGCCGCAGGTGCGGTGAAAGGCTAAACTATGACCATAAAAGATTTGGCCGCGAAAACTGGGTTCTCCGTTGGTACGGTCTCCCGGGTACTGAATAACCACCCCCATGTCAGCGAAAAAGCCCGCGAGGTGATCCTGCAGGCGGTGGAGGAGAGCGGCTTTCAGTTAAATGAAAATGCCCGGCAGTTAAAGCAGCAGCACGCCACCTCCGTTTTGGTGGTGGTCAAAGGCACATCCAATGAGCTGTTTGCCGAGCTTTTGCAAGCTATTCAGCGGCTGATGGCACAGACCAGCTATCCGCTGATCGTGGACTATATGGACGAGGACGGCAACGAGGTGCTCCGGGCGGCGCAGCTTTGCCGGGAGAAAAAACCGTTGGGTATTTTGCTCCTGGGCGGCAACAGTCAGAATTTCCGCACGGATTTTGATAAGATCGATGTACCCTGTGTGCTGGTAACCAACGATGCCGGCGGACAGAAGTTCCCCAATCTTTCCAGCGTGACCACCGATGACCGGGCGGCAGCCTGCTGCGCCATTGATACGATGGTAGCGCTGGGACACCGGCAGTTTGCTGTTGTGGGTGGTGACCGGGAGCGATCGGATACCAGTCGCCTGCGGTATGAGGGCTGTCTGCAGTCCTTCCAAAGTCACGGTATTGCATTCGATCCGGAGCAGGACTACCAAGGGGTACGCTACTCCTACGAGGACGGCTATCGGGCAACCCGTAAGCTGCTGGAAAACGGTCGTCGGTTTACCGCGCTGTTCGCAGTGGCGGATGTGGTGGCCATCGGCGCGATCCGGGCTTTGTGGGACAGCGGCCTGCGCGTGCCGGAGGATGTTTCCGTAATGGGTTTTGACGGCCTGCCGCTGGGCTCTTACTTAGTACCCCAGCTTTCAACGGTGCGCCAGTTGGTAGAGCAACTGGCAAGCCGCAGCGTGGAGATCCTGCTGGACTGCATTGAAAATGGCAGCGAGCCGAAATACGAAACCGTACCGTTTTCTATGCTGGAACGGGAAAGCACCCGCCCCATTGACTAAAAAAACAGCAAGGACTTAGTCCTTGCTGTTTTGCTATTTATGAACCCAATACCCATAATTTTACTACGGCTAAGCATTCCCGCAAACCGTTTGGCAGGATCATATACCATGGTGTGGTGTTGTGGTAGTGGTTTATGGTGTCAAACCCGGCAAGTCTTGCGATTTTTTCTGCCCGAAATACGTGGTAATCACTGGTGATAAAGGCGACGCTGTAAGACACCCTGAGTTTCTGATCCAGCAGTGCTTTTGAGAATCGGAAATTCTCGGCAGTACTTGTGGCTTTTTCTTCTTTTATGATCTGCTGTTCCGGGATTCCGTTTGCTAGCAGGTAGCGTTCCATGGCAAGGGCTTCTGTAATATCCTCCTGAGGGCCTTGCCCACCGCTTACGATAATCACGGTATCGGGATTTTCCGTGTGGTACGCAATCGCGCAATCCAACCGGTTTTTTAGATTATCACTTACTTCCTTACCCTGTATTCCTGCGCCCAAAATGATCACTGCATCTTCGGTATATGTTTTGCTGTCTGCGTTGCCATAGAAGAACAGGAACAACACAAAGGCTGCCACCACTGCTGTGCCTGCCGCAAATAACCAGAGAGTCCATTTAGGGATGTGTCGCAAAAAGATTCCACAGAGTAGAAACAAAAGACCAAGAACGTAGGTCAGCAGGATGCCCAGGTGTATATTGGAATAGAGGGAAGCTATGATCGCATTGGTAGTTAAGACGATACCTGAAAAAATATAGAGACATTTTACCGCTATATACATTTTGAAATTTTTCATATTTTAGACTTTCGCTTTCAATGCTTTTATCTAGGAACGCCAGTCGGCAATTGTGGAACGTAGGTTGTTCTCAATCCATGGGGCAGCATTTACACCAGGACAAACTGTACCGTGATCGACAGTCCTGTGAGTGGTTATAGGTGCGGCATTTTGTCCAGAATCAATCATTAATAAATCATACTCTGAACATAACCACTCAGCTAACACTATCATAGCATACTTTTGATCGGAATTTAATATGTCTGGTGTCCAACCATTTTGAAAACGGGTTGAAAAATCTCATAGGATTACAACCCCAATATCATCAAAATAGCCTTCAGCATGCCCGCGTTGAAAGTTATCAATTTCTGCACCGGTCCATATTCTTCCTGCAGGATCAATTATAAAATGGTATGCTATATCACATTTGTTGTCCTGATCTATATGTTTATTCTGGATTTTTCTTATTTCTGCTGTCACAGAATTAAGGTCAGTTTTGCTAAATTTATCAGCACTATGATGGAAAATTATTCTTTGTGGTTCTCGAGTTCGAGCTTCCAGCCGTGATTGTATGGGATCTCTGGCCTCCCAATTACTTCGGGGTAAGATATCGGGTTTACTTGCTTCAGGCCATCCTTTTGCAACAGTGACTGTAAAAGTACCGGTTGTGGTTGAGCTATAGCCTTTTACCAACAAGGTGTATTTGACACCCGAAATTAAGCGCCAACTAATTTTAAAATTTGAGCCAGTACCGCTATCGTCATTTATAGCAAGCTGCGTTAAATCTTGATACAGTATACCATACGTATCAATACTTCCTTCACTTTCGAATTCATAGGTTCCCGTTTCTGTAGGTGTAAAGGAATACTGATAATGGTTGCCAGCCTCCATATATTGTGTAATATTAGAAGATAAACCTATTGGTGTTATATTGCCGTTGTATACTATATGAAGTTCTGGTTTGTGGGGGGATGGGGCATCGGAACTATACAATGTTGTCCAGTGGTCAGGGTTTGTCTCCGTAATATCCTTGATTACGAAACCGTAGTTTGAATGCGTATAGTTTACCCAACCTTGCACAATGTCTGTAACATTCATTGTATACCAGGTACTACCCGGACGATACAAGGTTGCTACTGTTGATTGATTAGTTGTTGTATAGTCCGCCTTATTATTCCAAGTGATTGTACCGGATGTCCAATAGCCAGTGCAGCGATATGCTTTGGTTGTAGGGGCTGTTCCGGATAGTTTTTCAATATCTAAGGTGGCGTTTGTGACGCTATTAGCAGGGATAGAGGCGGGGATGTTGAATTTAATATAACTCCTACGAATACCGTAGTCTGTATCATAGCCTGTGCGAAGCTGAGTCGCTATTTGGTAGTTTGTGCTAGGGTAGCCGCTACATACACAAGCATCTGCGGTTTCGGAGGAGCTAATCATAACAGATGGATCAATTACTATAGGAAAGGCACGTTCGGATGATGAGAAATAAGTGTCAGACAAGGCTACTGTAATAATTACATTGTTGGTTTTTGGTATTGGAGAATACGAACAACTTATATCTTCAGTACGAATACCTTTGGCGTCTATGGCAAAAAGGGAACCTAATGTGAAAACGATAGTGCCATCGGAATCGATAAAGCATATATTACCATTTACAGTTGTTAGGGTCACACCGTCTAGAGTAAACATAAAGCTGAATTCGCTTGGTGCTGTATTGTTATTGAGAATAATATACTCTTTTAGAGAATTATTCTCAAGCACATATACAAGATCTGTATCAGCGAACGTATTTGCATAAGTAACGGTATTATCGCCTGTGTACGTTAGTTTTTCTAGAGTGGAACAGTTGTCAATCTGTCCTATCGTCAGCTTAGAGACATAGGGGCTGACCTGCAGGTTGTTTCTATGGAGTGAGTTGAATGGTGAAAATGTGATGCCTTTGCCATCGTATTGAATATTAACTTCGGGTATATTACTGTCTGAAAAATATATTTTGAATGCATTTGCAGCATTCTTATATTGCTTACTTGATGCAGTTTGATATGTTGCCGTGGAGGAAGTATCTCCCGCTTTCACAATCGTATTATCAATAAGCTGAAGGGTGCTGGTTTCGTCCACATAGTATTTATCATATGAATAAACTACACATTCGTATGTTCCGTCACTCATAAGGTAAGTTTCTGAGTTAGTTTCCCGCAGGGCTTCTACTTCTTGAACTCTTGTTATGGACGAACTATCATTGGCTGTGGCAACGGTTGTTGAAAGAAAAAACAACGCCAATGCTGTAAGCAATGCAATGAAACGTTTTGGTTTTAACATGCTACTAACTCCTTTCGAATAACGATCCTTGTATATTTCTGCCGTATAATATAATCACATAAAAAAGCGCATAAGCTGTATACTAATTACAGTACAGCTTATGCACGGTGCAAAATTGCTTTGATACGCATTCTCCAATTAAAATGGGAATTTTGCTTATAAGAGCGACTATAGCCATACTGTGGTATTTGTACATTTGACATATGGCATCGCTCCTTTCGGAAAACTATCTTCTATATTCATTAAAGCATAGCATTTGTTTTTGTCAACCCCAAAAAGAGTTATTAGGGAATTTGTTCATGGAGCGATGGAGATTAAAGACATTCGCTTCCGGTACTGTGAGTTAAATATAATTGCCAGACCTGCCTACTGACCGGTCTGGCAATTTACATTTATCAAATATCAAAATACCGCGTGGCGTTAGTGAAGCAGATGCCCTCAACGATCTTTTTCAGAGATGCGTCAATGTTGGGATACTCGCCGTTTTCCACCCAAGTGCCGATGAGGTTGCACAAAATCCGGCGGAAGTAGTCGTGCCGGGCATAGCTGAGGAAGGAGCGGGAGTCCGTTAGCATACCGATGAAATTGCCCAGCAGACCCAGGTTGGCAAGGGAGATCATCTGATCGATCATACCGGTCTTGTTGTCGTTAAACCACCAGGCAGAGCCGTGCTGGATCTTGCCGGGGAGTTCGCTGCCCTGGAAGCTGCCGATCAATGTGCCAAGCTGCTCGTTGTCCGCAGGATTCAGAGAGTACAGAATGGTCTTGGGGCACTGGTTATTTTCGTCCAACGCAGACAGATACCGGAAAATATTCACACCGCAGGTATTCTGCGCGATGGCATCAAAGCCGGCATCTGCGCCCAGCTGCTTGAACATCCGGGCATTGGTGTTACGCAGGCAGGAGTAGTGGATCTGCATGGCGATACCCAGACGGTGATAGGTTCTGCCCATAGTAAGCATCAGCACAGTCTGATAGCCCTCGATCTCCTCTTGGGTCAGGGTCTGACCTACCAGCGCTTTTTGGTAGATGCTGTCCGCCTGCGCCATGGAAATGGGGCGGAAGGGGACAACTGCCTCAAAGCCGTGGTCGCTGGCTTTGCAGCCACGGTCATAGAAGTATTCGATTCGTGCAACCAGCGCATCGCACACGGCCTGCGCGCTTTCAAGGCTTTCCTTGCCTACGCTCTGCGCCAGTTTTTGCATATAATCCAGGAAGCCGTCCTTGTGGATATTCAGCGCCTTGTCCGGGCGGAAAGAGGGGCAGACCTTGACTTCGATGGTGGGGTCGGCGGCAATTTTCTCGTGCCACTGCAGAGAGTCGATGGGATCGTCGGTGGTGCCGATAAATGCCACATTGGCTTTGCGGATCAGACCCCGGGCAGTCATGTCCGGGTCGTTTTGCAACAGCTGATTGCATTTATCCCAAATACGGGGCGCGCTTTCTACGGTCAGCGGCTCGGTAATGCCAAAGAACTGCTGCAGCTCCAGGTGACACCAGTGGTACATGGGGTTGCCGATGGCCATTTCCAGCGCCTCTGCCAGCTTCAGGAAACGTTCGTAGTCCGGCTGGTTGCCGGTAATATAGTCCTCGGAAATACCGTGGGAGCGCATCATGCGCCACTTGTAATGATCGCCTGCCAGCACGCCGTCACGCAGACCGCCCAGCCAGACTTCTGCCAGATTGTTAAACCGGCGATCCTCGTAGATCTCCTGGGGGTTCAGGTGGCAGTGGTAGTCTGCTAGGGGCATGTTTTCCGCATAGTCATGGAACAAATGCTTTGCGGTTTCGGTTTCCAAAAGGAAATCTTTGTCCATAAAAGCTTTCATATTTCTTATCCTTTATATTGAACTGGTGGGCGGATATACCGCTCATGGCTGGTGGGTGTGGGTCGTGCATATACACCGGACACAAGACCCAGCATAGCGTAAAGGGTGATCAGCGACGAGCCGCCGTAGCTGATAAAGGGCAGGGTCAGACCGATAACCGGCATGACACCGATACACATACCTACATTGATGATCACCTGGAATATCAATGCCGACGCTGCGCCAAAGCAGACCAGCCGACGCAAAAGATCCGGGCTGCGTGTGCCCACCCAAATGCATCGCAGTATAATGGCAAACAGCATGATCAGCACGAAGATACAGCCTACAAAGCCCATTTCCTCGCCGATGGCGGCGTAGATAAAGTCGGTGTGCTGGGCAAACAGCGCGCTGGGGGTCTGGGTACGGTTGCCCTCGAACAGACCTTGTCCGGTCATGCCGCCGCCGGTGAGGGAGCGCAAAGCGCGGACAGTCTGATACAGAACACCGGTGCCGTTGGGGTCAAGGCTGGGGTCAAACAAAACGGCGATACGGTTTCTCTGATAATCGTCGATCATGTTCCAAAAAATAGGGAACGCAACACCGGCGCCGCCGATGGCCATACCAAACCAATACAGCTTTACACCGCCGCCAAATGCCATACCCACAAAGATAGCGGCGAAAATCAATGACACACCCAAGTCGCCGGAGATGACCCAGTTGATGCCGAACAGCAGACCCAGATGCAGGATCATGTGTCCTACGGAAATGACAGAGGACAGATTGTTTTGGTGGGATGCCATCACCGATGCCATGATGAGGATATAGGTGATCTTACAAATTTCCGCTGCCTGAATATTAAAGGGCAGGAAGGGGAAACTCAGCCAGCTTCGGTTACCGGAAACGGTGACACCAAAGGGGATCAGCATCAGAAGCAGCGCAGTGTTAAAGATGACAAGACCTCGCCTGCGTTCAGAGAACACTTCCGCATCGATAGAGGACATAAACACATAAGCCAAAATACCTGCCAAAGATGCGCCGATCTGCACGATGATGTAACGCACAGAGCCGCTGGTGTTGGTGGCACTGGCGATCACCAAACAGCCAAATGCGGTAGCCACTAAACAAAGCAATAACAAGATCAGATCGCCTTTGCGAAATGCCTCCCATTGACGCAACAAGATACGACGGATCACAGTGTCACCTCCTTAAAAATCTATCTTTCTTATTTTAACATTCTTTTCCCCAAAAGTAAACCAATTTTCTTTTGGAAAAAAGTACGGCTGCGGAATTTCCGCAGCCGTTATTATTATGCTAAATAGATCGCCTTGCAGGCCAGCATGGTCATGTAGCAGTCCAGCTTGGAAACAATCTCCAGAGGTGCGTGCATACACAGCACCGGAACACCGGCATCCACGGTGACGATATTCCGGTTTGCCATATAAGCGGCCACTGTTCCACCACCGCCCTGGTCGACCTTGCCCATAGTGGCGGTCTGCCAGCGGACACCCGCGTCGTCCAGCACCCGACGAACGTGGTTCATAGCCTCAGCGGAAGCGTCACTTGCACCGCTCTTGCCCCGGGCGCCGGTATACTTGACAATGGCAACACCGTAGTTGAGCTGGCTGTTGTTGCGCTTGTCGCAGGTCTCGGCAAAGTTGGGGTCAAAGGCATTGGTCACATCTGCGGACAGACAGAAGGAATTTTCAAAGCAGCGGTTCAGATCACTGCCGGTAGCGTCGCACAGATCCTGCATAAAAGTCTCGAAAGCGTAGCTAAGCATACCGGAAACACCCACAGAGCCGATCTCCTCTTTGTCAGCCAAAATACACACAGCGGTGTGCTTAGGTGTACCCAGCTCCAGCAAAGGCTCGATCTGTGCGTATGCGCAGACACGGTCATCGTGACCGTATGCGCCCAGCAGGCTTCTGTCCAGACCCACCTCACGGCACTTGCCGGCGGGTACGATGGTCCGCTCTGCGCTGGCGAAATCCGCCTCCACAAAGCCATACTTTTCGTTCAGCAGCTTCATGATGTGCAGCTTCACCAGATCGGCGCCTTCGCCCTGCAAGGGCTCTGTGCCCAGGATCACATTCAGCTGCTCGGCTACGATGCCGTCGGCCAGTGTTTTTTTCATCTGGTCGGCAGATAGATGGATCAGCAGGTCAGAAACCACCAGCACGGGATCGTTCTCGTCCTCGCCGATGGTGACGGTGACGCAGGTGCCGTCCTTGCGGCAGACAACACCGTGGAGCGCCAGAGGCACAGTGGGCCACTGGTACTTCTTGACACCGCCGTAATAGTGGGTCTTGAAGTAGGCGATCTCGGATTCCTCATACAGCGGATTGGGCTTCAGGTCCAGCCGGGGAGAATCCACGTGGGCGGCGCAGATATTTGCGCCTTCGTTGAGAGATTCGCTGCCGATGACAGCCAGCAGAATACTCTTGTCACGGTTGTTCTTATATACCTTGTCGCCGGGCTTCAGGGTCATGCCGGGAACGAGAGGCTGGAAGCCGTACTGGGAAACCTTTTCGATAGTCCATGCAGTAGCTTCTCGCTCGGTCTTGCAGGCATCCATAAAGGCGGCGTAGCGCTTGCAGTAAGCGTTCATTTCCTCACGTTGGGCATCGGTGAGCGTGGCATAGCCGTTCTTGGGGGCGGCCAGCAGTGTCTGGCGCAGTTCTTCGTTGGTCATGATATATTCTCCTTTTCAGTTTGTTTATAGTATAGCCAATTCTTTCAAAAAAGCGAGACATTTTTCCCGGAAAGCCTCCGCTGTGCTGTCATTGTGCAAGGTGTGTTGGCACAAAGCGGAAAATTCCTCCTGGGGGCGCTGCGCCCGGATTCGGGTCAGAGCATATTCCCGGTCGATCTGATCCCGTGCCATCAGTCGGGCAATCCTGTCTTCCTCCGGGGCGGTGACGGCAACAGTCACATCGCACAGTTGATCTAAGCCGGATTCAAATAAGCCGATGGCATCGATGGCCGCCAGCCGGGGGGCAGGGGTCAGCATGCGAATCACTTCCTGCTTGACAGCGCTGTGGGTGATCCGGTTCAGATCCTGCAGAGCGCCTTTGTCCTGAAAGACCAGTGCGCCCAGCTTTTTGCGCTGCAAAGCGCCGTTTTCCACCGTGCCGGGGAATCGGCTTTCGATAGCAGCTAAAAGATCTTTGTCGGTGGCAAGCAGCCGATGGTAAATAGCGTCGCAGTCGCAGACCACCCCCCCTAACCCTTGAATGGCATTCAGCAGGGTGGTTTTTCCGCAGCCGGTGCCGCCGGTAATTCCTATGATCATACCAGTTCCTCCGCATCTACGATCTGAAAAGCCGCTGCTTTTTTCAGCCGGTTTTGCACAGCGTATGCAATACCGCCGCCCACCGGGCAACGGGCATATACGGTTTTGATATTGGGATCGTCCAGCTCCCGCAAAGCGGCAAACAGACCGGCAGACAATGTAGCGGCATCTGTTTCACTGCCGTAAGCCAGCGGAGCGCAATCTGCATATAGCGCCAGTTCCTCTTGGAAACACAGCACCCGGTCACCGGGTACATAGCGGCTGTGGATATAGGCGGCAGCTTTTTCCCGGCTGCCAGCGACGATAATGACTTGCGCCTGAGGGGCATAGTGCCGGTACTTCATACCCGGCGCTTTTACCACAGCGTTCTTGTCGATCTGGGCGGTGACGGCTTTGTCTACCACCAGATCGCCCAGCACTTCTGTCAGTTGTTCCGGTGTGATACCGCCGGGACGGAGCAGACGGGGACGATCCTCCGTTAAATCCACAATGGTGGATTCCACACCCACCCGGCAAGCGCCGCCGTCTACAATCAGAGGGATATTGCCCTTGTGATCGTCATAGACGTGCTGGGCGGTGGTGGTGGAGGGTTTGCCGGAAATATTGGCGGAGGGCGCAGCTACGGGGATATTGGCTGCGGAAATGATCTGCCGGGTAATATCACAGTCCGGGCAGCGGACAGCCACGGTGGGCAGACCGGCGGTGGTGCATTTGGGAACGATGTCCCGGGCAGGCAGCACCATGGTCAGTGGGCCTGGCCAAAAGGCTTCTGCCAGTCGGTAGGCGCTTTGAGGAATGTCCTTGCAGAACAATTCCATTTGCGCCGGCTGGGCGATGTGGAGGATCAGCGGGTTGTCTTGCGGACGACCCTTGGCGGCAAAGATTTTCGCCACTGCTTCCGGGTCTAATCCATTAGCACCCAAACCGTATACGGTCTCGGTGGGCAATGCCACCAGCTGGCCGGCGGTGAGGTAGTCAGCGGCTGTGGTCACAACTGCCTTGTCAGCAGCGCTTAAGATCTTTGTTTCCATGGTCTGACCTCCTTTCGCAATTTTCTTTATTTTACTTTATCCGGCAAAAAAAAGCAACTGTTTGAAAAAATGAGGCAGTCAATTTTGACTGCCTCAAAGGATGTATTACAGTGTGGGCTGATTTGCAGCTTCGATGATCTGCACGAATTTCTCGGGGACGAGAGAAGCGCCGCCGATGAGACCGCCGTCGATGTCCGGCTGCGCCAGCAGCTCATAGGCGTTCTTTTCGTTCATGCTGCCGCCGTACAGAATGGAAATTGCACGGGCATTCTTGGAAGAATACAGCTTGCGTACAACGGTGCGAATATGTTCACAAACTTCCTCAGCCTGCTCGGGGGTAGCAGTCATGCCGGTGCCGATGGCCCAAATGGGCTCGTAGGCGATGACCACCTTGCGGATCTTGTCCTCAGACACACCCTGCAGACCCAGCTTGATCTGCATGGCCACCCACTCGGAAGTGATGCCTGCTTCCCGCTGCTCCAGGCTTTCGCCGCAGCACAAAATGGGAACCAGACCGGCTTCCAGCGCTGCCAGCACCTTTGCGTTGATCTGGGCATCAGTCTCGCCCATAGCGCGACGCTCAGAGTGACCGATGACCACGTACTTGCAGCCGGCGCCTACCAGCATGTCTGCGGCGATCTCGCCGGTGTACGCGCCGGCAGCGTACTCGCTGCAGTTTTCTGCGCCGATGCCTACCCGGGTCTCACGCATAGCGCGTACGGCTGCGGGGATGCATACGGCGGGAACGCACAGAGCAATGTCACACCAACGACCCTTGGGCAGAATGGTCTTCAGTTGCTGCATGAATTCCTTCGTCTGGCTGGGAGTCTTGTTCATCTTCCAGTTGCCAGCGATGACGGTTTTGCGATACTTTCTGTTCATTTTATTCTCTCCTTATATACAGCATCTTTCTCAGGGATGCAGTACTTACTTATCCTGCAGGCAGGCAATGCCGGGCAGCTCCAGACCTTCCAGGAACTCCAGGGAAGCGCCGCCGCCGGTGGAAATGTGGGTGATCTTGTCAGCGAAACCAAGCTGCTCGCATGCAGCTGCGCTGTCGCCGCCGCCTACGATGGTGACAGCATCGGAATCTGCCAGTGCCTGAGCAACGGCAATGGTGCCCTTTGCCAGGGTGGGGTTCTCGAATACGCCCATAGGACCATTCCAGACCACAGTCTTGGCGGCCTTGGCAGCGGCAGCGAATTCTGCGCATGCCTTAGGACCGATGTCCAGACCCATCTCGTCAGCAGGGATCGCAGTGCAGTCTACATAGCTGACGGCGATCTCGGCATCGATGGGGTTGGGGAAAGCAGGGGAAACAGCGGTGTCCACAGGCAGCAGCAGCTTTACGCCCTTTGCCTGCGCCTTTGCCATCATCTCCTTGCAGTAGTCCAGCTTTTCGTTGTCCACAAGGGACTTGCCCACGGTGTAACCCTGGGCTGCCAGGAAAGTATATGCCATGCCGCCACCGATAATGAGGGTGTCGACCTTTTCCAGCAGATTGTTGATAACATTGAGCTTGTCAGATACCTTAGCGCCGCCCAGAATCGCCACAAAGGGACGCTCGGGGTTGGCTAGCGCCTTACCCATGATGGAAACTTCCTTCTGCACCAGATAGCCGGAAACAGCAGGCAGATAGTCTGCCACACCGGCGGTGGAGGAGTGGGCGCGGTGGGCAGTGCCGAAAGCATCGTTGACGAAAATATCCGCCATGTCAGCCAGCGCCTTGCTCAGCTCGGGGTCGTTCTTTTCCTCGCCCTTGATGTAGCGGGTGTTTTCCAGCAGCATTACATCGCCGTTTTGCAGAGCATCAGCCTTTGCCTTTGCATCCTCGCCGGCAACGTCGGCAGCCATAATGACTTCCTTGCCCAGCAGCTGGGAAATTCTCTCAGCTACGACCTTCAGGCTCAGCTCCGGTTTCCACTCACCCTTGGGCTTGCCCATGTGGGAGCAGAGGATGACCTTTGCGCCCTTATTTACCAGATACTCGATGGTGGGCATAGCAGCCACGATCCGCTTGTCGGAAGTGATCTTGCCCTCCTTGGTGGGAACGTTAAAGTCGCAGCGGCACAGCACGCGCTTGCCGGCAACATCGATATCTTCAATAGACTTCTTGTTGTAGTTCATAAGATCCTCCATTTATAACTTGCGTTCTTTCATAGCGCCGTGATCCAGCAAGCCGGAAAAATCCTGCTGCCGCAGCGCTTCATATACGGTGATCGCCACGCTGTTGCTTAAATTCAGACTTCTTGCCTGACTGCGCATGGGCAGACGGATGCAGCTTTCCCGGTGGGCTTCCAAAAAGTCCTCCGGCAGGCCTTTGGTCTCCTTGCCGAAAAACAGATAGCACTCGTCGTCAAAGGTGACCTCGGTATAACACCGGGGTGCTTTGGTAGACAGACACCACATCTGTTTTACATCGTTGCGGGCAAAGAAATCCTCAAGATTTTCGTAATCCTGCACATCCACCAGATGCCAGTAGTCCAGACCTGCTCGCTTGACGGCTTTGTCTGAAATATCAAAACCCAAAGGGCGGATCAGATGCAGTCTTGCGCCGGTGGCGGCGCAGGTACGGGCGATGTTTCCGCAATTCTGAGGGATCTCCGGCTCTACCAAAACGATATTCAGCATACCTATTACCCCCAAAAAAGTGTTAGCCAGTCTATTGTATGTCAAACGGCTCGTAAAATCAATCGCAAATTTGCCTATTTTTCAACTTTTTTCTAGAAATAGCAAGGGAAAATGCATACACGGACTGAATATATGGAAAAACGCAGGAATCTTTGCAATCAGCGCAGAAAAACGGAAAAGCGCTTTGTGGTGATTGACTTTTTTGCGTGTTTATGAGAGAATAAATCGATAAAACAATAACAAGGGGAATTTGATTATGTTCCAATCCAGAACTCATAACTGTGGCGAGCTGCGGCTTTGCGATGCAGGCAAGCAAGTGACATTGGCCGGCTGGCTGGAAAATGTCCGTGAAGTGGGCGCTAACTTTGCCTTTTTGGTGCTGCGTGATTATTACGGCACTACCCAGGTGGTGGTAGAAACTGCTGAGATGATGCAAATCATCAAGGGCATCAACAAGGAGACCACCATTCAGGTCACCGGCACTGTCCGGGAGCGTGAGAGCAAGAATCCCAAGCTGCCCACCGGTGAGATCGAGGTCGTACCCACCGAAATCAATATTTTGGGCAAGTGCCGGCATAACCAGCTGCCCTTTGAGATCAATAAGAGCCGGGATGCAGACGAGAATACCCGTCTGAAGTACCGTTATCTGGACTTGCGGAATCCTGCGGTGAAGCAGAATATCATTCTGCGCTGCCAGGTGGTGGCTGCCATTCGCGCTGCCATG
>JAZSQH010000004.1:0-2976 GCA_045537865.1 Faecousia sp.
GGCGAGAGAAATATTGGTCAAATATTCAAAACCCATAATTTATACTCCTGCGGTAATAGTCACCTGGACTTCTGCGTTTTGCGGAAGACCTTCACAATCTCTGTCAATACAGAAATATCCGTCACTGCCAGCCAGTGTGGTAATGAGGCCGGATTTTCCGCGAATGGGGCAAGCGTACAACTGCCCATTTTTCCGCTCCAACCGGCAGCAATGGTACTGTGCTCTACCGTGGTTGGCGCTGATACTTTCCGTGATCTTTGCGGTCGTCGTATAGTATGCCTGCTTTCTGTCCATCAGTCGGGACAGCAGTGGCAGGACAAACAACTTCGTGATAAAGTAAGCCGCTACCGGATGACCGGGCAGGCCCACCAAAGGCTTACAACCGGTCTTGCCTAAAATCGTAGGCTTACCGGGTTTAATGGCAATGCCATGCAGGAGGAGCTTTCCCATGGATTCAATGATCCGGCAGGCCGCATCCTTCACACCTACGCTGCTGCCGCCGGAAAGCAGCACCGCATCACATTCGGAAACTGCCTTGGTCACTCTCTCAGAAAGCAATGCTTCATTGTCAATCACAATGCCGTAATTGATAACGTCCACACCGAAAGCCGTCAGCATTGCTTCCAGCATGGGGCTGTTTACGTCCCGTACTTGGCCGGGGCCGGGGTTGACCTCCGGGCTTACCAGCTCATCGCCGGTGGAGATGACACCTACGGTCAGTTTTCGAACTACAGGAACCTGTACCTGGCCGATAGCTGCCAATGCACCGATATCCTGAGAAGATAGGACTCTTCCTTTGCTAAGGATCACCTTTCCGGGATACACATCGTCACCCCGGAAGATCATATTCTGTCCGGGTGCCACAGACTTCAGAATGCCGATGGTACCGTCACCGTAATCTTCGGTGTATTCTACCATTACCACGCCGTCAGCACCTTCCGGCAACGCGCCGCCGGTTGGCACTGCCACGCAACACTCTTTCTGAAGGGCAAATTCCGCACCCTGTCCCATCAGCACCTCGCCCTGCAAAGGGAGAATGGCGGGAATGGCATCGGTACAGCCGAAGGTATCCCTTGCCCGGACAGCATAACCATCTACAGTGGAACGGTCAAAATCGGGGACATATTCTTCCGCGGCAATATTCTCCGCCAGCACACGGCCCATGGCAGCAGCCAAAGAAACTGTTTCTGCCTGTGTCACAGGGGCAAATTCACTTTCTATGAGAGCCAGAACTTCTTCCGGCGTTTTTACACTGAGCATCTCAAACCTCCTCGATGATCTTACCCATATCCCGGTAATCGTTACCAGAGAAGCGGGTCACTTCTTTTCGGAATGCCGGATGATTCAAAATCTCCAGCAATTTTTGCACAGGTGCCGTTTCCAGCATTTCCTTTTTAACGACCAGGTCAAACCGTTCCTCCAGCAGTGGAATAAAATCAATATTCTCCATCTGTCGGGAGATCCGCTCGGTACCGATCGCCAAGTCTGCTTCTCCCTTGGCAATGGCTGCAGCCATAGTTAAATGGGAGTTCATGATTTTGTTGTAGCCGCGCACCTTTGCAGAAGGGATACACTGCCGCTTTAACTGAATGTCCATCAGAATCCGAGCGCTGGATCCCACCCGACGGTTGAGCACGGTGAGATCCTCCCGACCCAAATCTAACCATCCGCTGATGTTTTTTGGGTTTCCTTTTTGCACATAAAAGCCCTGTGTGCGATAGCTGATATTAATGAGCACTGCTGGGACGCCGGGCATTAAGCTACGGACAAAAGAAGTATTACAGCTTTCTCCATCGTGCAAATGGCAGGCTGCCACATGGATATTGTCTTGATATAGTGAAAGCAAGCCCTCAAAGCTGCCCAGGTAGGTACGCGCTGCATTGACACCAACATCCTGCAGATAATAAGCCAAAATGTCCAAAACCACATCTTGCCCGGCCAGAATCAACTCCGGCTCCGCAGTTTCTGTGGGTGTCAGCAGGGTAGAATGGGTATCTACTTTTTTCACCGGCATGGTGGAATGCTCATGGTGGGAGCGGGCAATATAGGCATCCACATCATCTTGGGTGAAGCGGACCTTTCTGCCAATTTTATAGGAATGAATTTCCCCTCTGCGAATCAGGTCATAAATCGTAGATTTGCTTACATGGAGGATCTGCGCGACCTCCTGGGTAGAAAGAGATTTGTTCTGGGTCATGTGTTTCTCTCCTCTAGGCATACCTTTATGCTTTTTATTATACTTGTTAGAGGGTAATTAAACAAGACTTTTTCTGCAGATTAAGTCCAATTCGTACAGATTCGTATCATTTCGCACAGGAAATAGTGGCGGCTCTTGTTGCCATGCGGAAAAATAAATATAATATAAAATGTAAGAAAATAACAAATTGCTATGTGGAGGTACATATATGGCAGGTGCATATTACGAAAAGATCGCCAGAGTCAATCTGACTACCGGCGAAATCAAAATTGAAAAGCTGGACCTGGAACTGGCACACAAGTTTATCGGTGGCCGCGGCCTCGGTACCAAGATCCTCTACGATGAGGGTGTTGCAACTGTAGATCCCCTGTCCCCCGAAAATAAGCTCATCTACATCACCGGTCCTCTGACCGGCGCAGCTGCTCCCTCTACCGGCCGTTACATGGTAGTCACCAAGTCTCCCCTGACCGGCATGATCGCTTCTTCCAACTCCGGCGGTATCTGGGGTCAGAAGCTGAAGTACGCAGGCTGGGATGCTATCATCGTGGAAGGCGCAGCAGAAGGCTGGAAGTATCTGAACATCGAAGACGACAAGATCGAGCTGCTGGATGCAACTGAGTATGTTGGCGTCATGAGTGAAGAGCTGGATGAAAGGCTGAAGGCAAAGCATGGCGAGAGCGCATCCGTTCTGAACATCGGCCCTGCCGGTGAGAAGAAGGTATTGCTCGCTGCTATCATGAACGACAAGGATCGTGCCGCAGGCCGTTCCGGTGTTGGTG
>JAZSQH010000072.1:0-4515 GCA_045537865.1 Faecousia sp.
GGAACTGGGCTTTGACTATGACTGGTCCAAGGTCATTGCGACTTCCGACCCCGAGTTCTACAAGTGGACCCAGTGGATCTTCAAGAAGCTGTGGGAAGCCGGCTATGCTAAGCGCATCGAGATGCCCGTAAACTGGTGCGAGGAACTGGGCACTGTGCTGGCAAACGATGAAGTCATCGACGGCAAGTCCGAGCGTGGCGGTTTCCCCGTTGTGAAAAAGATGATGATGCAGTGGGTTATCGACCAGCCTGCCTTTGCTGAAAAGCTGCTGGAGGGTCTGGAGGAGATCGATTGGCCGGAATCCACCAAGGAGATCCAGCGCAACTGGATCGGCAAATCCACCGGTGTTGAGGTGGACTTTCAGCTGGTGGGCGGCGGTGAGTTCTCTATCTACACCACTTGTATCGAGACGATTTACGGCATCACCTTTATGGTACTTGCTCCCGACGGCAAGATCGTCCAGTCCTTGATGGATCGCATTGAGAACAAAGACGAAGTGCAGGCTTACATCAAGGCAGCGGCTGCCAAGAGCGAAATTGACCGTACCGATGCTACCAAGACCAAGACCGGTTGTCCTTTGAAGGGCATTTATGCCATTAACCCGGTCAACGGCAAGGGAGTTCCCGTGTTCATCGGTGACTTTGTGTTGGGCAACTACGGTACCGGCGCAGTTATGGCGGTTCCCAGCCACGATCAGCGTGACTTTGAGTACGCCGTGGCGCATAAGATTCCCATGGTGCAGGTCATCGAGGGTCGTGATGTGTCTGAGTGTGCTTTTGAAAAGCAGGATTATCTGGGCAAGGGCTGCAAGCTGATCAATTCTGAGGAATTTACCGGTTTGACTGTGGAGGAGGCAAAGGAAGCCATCACCTGCAAGCTGGAAAAGGCCGGCGTTGCCCGCCGGAAAGTGAACTACCACTTCCGTGAGTGGATCTTTGCCCGTCAGAGATACTGGGGCGAGCCCGTTCCCTGCGTGTACACCGACGACGGCGAGACTGTGTTCCTGCCGGACAGCGAACTGCCTCTGGTTCTGCCGGAACTGGAAGACTACAAGGGTCGCAACGGTCAGGCACCTCTGGAGAATGCCGAGGAGTGGAAGCACTATGATCAGAACGGCATCAAGGGTATGCGTGAGACCTCTACCATGCCCGGTAGCGCCGGCTCGTCCTGGTACTTCATGCGTTACATCGACCCCAAGAACGAAAAGGAATTCTGCGATCCGAAGCTACTGAAGCACTGGATGCCCGTTGACCTGTATGTGGGCGGACCGGAGCATGCGGTGGGTCACTTGATCTACTCCCGTATCTGGAACAGATTCCTGTATGACCAGGGTCTGTCTCCGGTAAAAGAGCCCTTTAAGAAGCTGGTACACCAGGGTATGATCCTGGGCGAGAATGGCATCAAGATGGGCAAGCGTTTCCCGGAATTTGTGGTCAACCCCAGTGATATCGTCCGTGATTACGGCGCAGACACTCTGCGTCTTTACGAGATGTTCATGGGCCCGCTGGAGGTTTCCAAGCCTTGGAGCACCACCGGTGTTGCCGGCGCAAAGAAGTTTATCAACCGTGTGTGGAACTTCTTTACCGAGCCTGCCAATATCACCGATGCCGATGACGGCAAGCTGACCAAAGTCTACCACCAGACCGTCAAGAAGGTCACATCTGACTTCGAGGTGCTTGGCTTTAACACCGCCATCGCACAGATGATGGTGTTCGTCAATGAGGTATATAAGAACGGCACTTGTCCCAGAGCCTATGCAGAAGGCTTTATTAAGATGCTCTCCTGCATTACACCTCACGTAGGTGAGGAGATCTGGCAGCTGCTGGGTCACGAAAACACCATCGCCTATGAAAGCTGGCCGACCTACGACGAGGAAAAGTGTAAGGACAGCGAGATCACCTTTGCGGTGCAGGTCAACGGTAAAATGCGTGGCACTGTGGTGATGGAAGCCGACCTGGATAACGATACCGTGGTGGCAAATGTGCTGGCAGACGAGAAGATCCGCAACTTCCTGGCGAAAAACGGCGGCTCCATCGTCAAGACCATTGTGGTCAAGAATAAGCTGGTAAATCTCATCGTTAAGTAAGATATTTTACAGAAATGGGTGGAAATCCCGGAAATCCTGCTTGACAATTTGTCAAAAACCGCGTATAATACTATAGCCTGATAGAAAGGCCCTGAAAGCGTCCTGGATTTAGCCGGATGCCATCGGAGGGAGGGAAAACAATGTCTGAAATTCGCGTAAAGGAAAACGAATCTCTGGAGAGCGCCCTGCGCCGTTTTAAGCGTAGCTGTGCCAAGGAGGGCGTTATTGCCGAGGTTAAGAAGCGCGAGCATTATGTCAGCCCCAGCCTGAAGCGTAAGCAGAAGTCTGAAGCTGCCCGTAAGAATAAGAAGAGATTCTATTAATATCCCTCTTGACTTTATGCTCAAAAACCCCACAGACGAAAGTCTGTGGGGTTTCTTTTTTAATTAAACATCTTTGCCGTGAGAGAGGCGACAACAAACCCGGTCATATCTGCAATCAGCGCGGCCGGAATGGTGTAGCGGGTCTTGCGGATACCGGCAGCGCCAAAGTAGACGCTGACGGTGTAAAAGGTGGTTTCCGTAGATCCCAGCATTACCGCCACCGTTCTGCCGATCTGAGAGTCCACGCCGTAGTGCGCCATCAGTTCTGTACCCACTGCCAACGCTGCGCTGCCGCTGATGGGACGGATCAAAACCAGCACGGCTGTTTCCGGCGGTATGCCGAAAAACCGGAACACCGGTGCAAGAAAACTGCTGAAATATTCCACTGCGCCGGATGATCGCAGCATAGTCACCGCTGTGAGCAGCAGTATCAAAGTGGGGACAAGGCTGATCAGAAGTTTTAGCCCATCGGCTGCCCCGGAGAGCATGAGATCGTATGCGTTTTCCTTTTTGCGCAAAGCTACAGCGCAGGCGGAAAACAGTAGCAGGGGGACGATGTAATCCGTCATTTGCGCCATACCTTTCCCATCATAAACGCAGCAGTCAATCCCAGTCCGGCGGAGCAAAGACTGGTGACCCACACCGCCGGGAGAATGTCAAATGGAGTCTGACACCCCAGACTGACCCGCACCGCCGCTACCGTTGCCGGTATGAGCTGAATGGATGCGGTGTTCAGCACGATCAGCCGACACAGCTGATTGTTTGCCGTGCCGCCACTGTTGACCGCCAAGCGCTGTGCTGCCTGAATACCCATAGGTGTGGCAGCGTTGCCCAAACCTAAAAAATTAGCGCAAATATTGGCGCTTAAGCAGCCGGCAAGCTGTGAATCCGTTTTGGCAGAGGGAAAAACTTTATATAAAACGGGTTTCAGAATTTTCGTAAGCATACCGGTAAAACCCGCTTTCTCCATCAGTTTTCCCACACCCGTCCATAGACAGATCGAACCTGCAAGGGAAAATGCCAATGTGACACCAGCTTGCGCCCCTTGTGGGATCGCTGCGGCCAGTGCGCTGCCGTTGTCCAGTAACACCGCAGCAACCAACGAAACCCCTGCGATGCAGGTAAATATCCAACTCATCACCATGTCCATACCCCCTATGGTGCAGAGTATGCCGGGAGGGAAGTGGTAATTACCGATTGACATATCCTACTGCATATCGCTATAATAAAGAGGGTGAGAGAAATGTATATTTGTAGAATCCAATATAACTGGAAACAAGCCGCCGGTACATCCATTGACGGCGCAGTAAAGGATTACTATAACCTTTTTTATTTTCCCAATCCGGTGCAGATTCTTGTTGACGGTCAGCTGGTACAGACCCAGCCCAATGCCTGCATCGTATCAAAGCCTATGCAGCGCCGTGGCTTTCATTTTCCCGGGGATACCACCATGCACTGGATGCATAATTATACCCAGATCGCACCGCTGCTGGAACGCTATGAGATTCCCGTGGGTCGGGTATTCTATCCCCAGAACACAAGCTTTATTTCAGAGTTTTTCCGCAAGGCAAAAACAGAATTCTGCAGACGGGAATCCTATCGTGAGGAGCTGCTGGATAACTATGTGCAAAGCTTTTTAATCCAGCTTTCCCGGTCTTATAAAAGTTCTGACAAAATGGACTTGAACAGCTCCGAGCATCGCAGATTCCACTGGTTGCGGTATCAGATCCGCACCCACCCGGAGAAAACCTGGTCGGTGGAGGAGATGGCTGAGGCGGTGGGTTTGAGCAAATCCCGTTTCCATGCAGTCTATAAAGCGGCCTTTGGGGATTCTCCCATGCAGTATGTGATCGAAATGAAAATCGACCGGGCAAAGACCTTGCTTCGTGTGGAGGAACTGTCTGACCTTGCCACCATTGCCGAAAAGCTGGGTTATAAAAATCAATACCACTTTATCCGGCAGTTCAAGGCGGTTACCGGCATGACCCCCGGCGCATTCCGGAAACAAAAGAAATAAAAGAGCCCCCCTTGGCGATGCCAAGGGGGATTTTGCGTTGGTAGGACCAAAGGCAACCCCCGGCTCTGCCGGGGGTAAAATAATAGCTT
>JAZSQH010000013.1:0-2457 GCA_045537865.1 Faecousia sp.
GCATCAACAAGTGGGACAACGAGGCCGGTTACAAGCTGATCGACTTGATTGTGAATATTCCCGAAGGTGTATCCGTTACCGATGTAACCGCATCTAACCGTCTGGAAGGCGGAGAAATCAAATGGCATGTGGAGGAGGAAACCGGCAAGCTTCGCATTGTTTATTTCGATGCCAATGAGAACAAGAGTCTGACCATCACCGGTGAAGAGTTCCCCGCCGAACTGTTTACCATCGGTCTCAAGGCAGACACCGTTGCCGGTGGCAGTAAGGTGAATGTAGCAATCTCCGGTATGTCCGTGAAACTGACCTCTGACTCCGAAGATGACGCTTCTATGGTGGTAGTTAATACCGACACCGCCAAGGATACTACCGATGTGGTAGTGGGCATTTCTTACAGTGCAAAGTGCCTGTACACCGGTGATGATGTGGATATCATCCCCTCTACCAAGAAGGCCATTGCAGTAGCCATTACCGGCATTGCCAAGGGCGCAAAGCTGACCTTCAAGGATGGCGAGACTGAGATCGTCTTCCGGTATAGCAAGGAGATTACAGAAAAGACCGGTGTTTCCACTTATGTTGCTCTGGTGGATGCCGAGATCGACATGGCTAAGTTTATTGACGAAAAGAACTTCACCATCGCCGCAGTTTCTGAAGAGAATGCCATTACCTTTGGTGATACCAATGGTGACGGTGTTGTAAATGCCGAGGATGCCCTGGCTGCAGTAAATACCTGGCTGCGTGTTGGCGAAGAACCCACTGACATTCAGATCCTGACTATGAACGTCAACGGCGATAGCCGCATTAACACCTATGATGCACTGGGTATCGTGGAAGCATTTGTGAATAAGACCGACTACATTGTTGTGACCAAGGCCGCAACCATTACCGAAAACCAGTAACTTAACCTATGGGCGGGGTTTACCCCCGCCCACTTGCAAAGGAGTGTTTCTATGGCTGGAAAATATGAAAGCACCGAAAAAAAGAAAAGAAAGAAATGGCCGTGGATCGTAGTCATCTGTCTGCTGCTGATTGCCGCAGCTGCATTGTATTATTTTTACTTCTATCAAGGAGATTCCGGCACACCGACCCTCATTGTGGAAACACCCCAAAAGCTATCCGTATCCCAAACTGAGGACTTCACACTGGATGTGACTGTGTCCGATTTGGGGGATGCTCGTTATCCTGCTATGAGTATGAGCATCACTTTTGATTCCTCCCGCCTGGAATTTCTCGGGGTGGAAGAAGGAAACATCTTCATCCTCAGCGATGAAAACAGTTCCGGTCAGCAGCTTCCCAATTGGAGCTGCAATGTGCAAAGCAGCAATGATACCGGTCTTATCAACATCATGTATTTGGATATGACCGGCGGCAGAAACGCATTTACAAAGGATCTTCTTGCAGATGACTACAATGTGGTACTGCGGCTGAAATTCCGCCTGCGGGGTAGTGTAAGACCCGGCGATGTGATTGATTTGATCGTGGAAGACGCGGTGTTTGCTGCATCCAATGAAACCCAGAGTCTTGCTATGAACCGTGGCACCTTAAAAATCAAAAACGGCAGACTCGTGATTGGAGAATAATGATGAAGAAAATAGTAAGCCTTCTCTTGGCTTTGTCCATAATGATTTCCCTCTGCGCCTGTCAGGGCAACTTCGGTAGTGTAAACCTGAACGAATCCATTGAGATTCCCGAAAATGGCATTATTAAAGAAAGTATCATAAAGAAAATCCAAGCGGAAAATGCCATCGGTGTTTTTAGCGGTGAATCGAATGGCCTGCGCTATGAATGGACGATTTTCGGCAGTGACATCATTGAGCCTAAGGAGATCAACCTGGCGGTTAGCATTACCAAAACTGTGAATGGTGATCCCAAAGTGACCCTCTCGACATTAGAACCCTTTGGTTTCTCGGCGCTGCTGTCGGTATACCTGGATGAACAGTGGAAGGCCCAAAGTGCAACTGGCTATGCGGACGAAAAGGCGGTTGCCTCTGTTTCCCTTACCGGCAGCAAAAGCACGATTCTAAATATGACCGTGGATGGCTCTTTGACAGCATTGGTCATTCGCCCGGACGAACTACCGGAAGATGCTTACGATCCTGATGCGGAAACACCGATTGAGGAAACTACGGAAGCAACAACGCAGCCTACCACCGGAAATGACGACTATCTTTCCAAGCCGGAAAACAGTGACGATCAGGTTTATACAAATGGCAAAGATAAGTACAACACCGATCCTGTTCCTCCCGGAAAGCCGCAGCCTGTTGAGCCGGAAGACCAGGAAGTGGATAAGGGCACATCCTATACTTGTACCTTCTCCATTGAGTGTTCCACCATTCTGAACAATTTGGATATGCTGGACCCGGACAAACTGGAAATGGTTCCTTCCGGTGGTGTGATTCTCAGTAAAACCACAGTGACCTTCTACGAGGGCGAGTCCGTATTCGATGTATTGCAGCG
>JAZSQH010000025.1:0-17122 GCA_045537865.1 Faecousia sp.
AACAATACTGTTGCTCTGGCTGCCTAATTAGGCGCCCATCCGCCCCGGAAGGTCCACGAGCCGGGCTCGGGTGTGATCTGAGTGGAGACCGTGCGTATGGTAAGCTTTGCCCATACCACGCATCATGAAGCTACTGATTCCGGAAGGGTGTTTGTTCCCGTCCGGTTGAGGGAATGTAAATAACAAACTGCGCCCGGAGAAGTTCTTTCCAAGTTGCTTTCGGACAGGGGTTCGATTCCCCTCGGCTCCACCAAAAAAGTTAAAGGCGAACCTATTCCCCTTGGGAGATGGGTTCGCCTTTATCATTTATCATTCAATGTAACATACGGTTTCCGGCTGTGCTTTCCTGATATTACAGAGGCATCAAAACGTCTTCTTCTGCCTATTGACAAATTTTAATTATTACCTGGTCATCTTTATTATTAATTGCATGAATTGGGTTATGATTGTACTCATAACATTCTCTGTGTTAAAACCCATAACGCTCTGCTATCTCTATTAGTGTCACGCCTTGTACTGCTATTACCTTTATTGCGGGCAGCGGTTCTTTTACATATGTATATTTTGTTTGGTTATAATGATACACCCTGTGTAGAATCATGCTACATAGGTGGCTATTGGTTCAGTCTAATTTTTTTACTTAAAATACTTAACAGCTGCTTCGAACATACGAATATCGTAGTTGCCGGGAACGTTCTTATAAAGACCGTTACCGATACGCTCGCTGTGACCCATCTTGCCGATCACTCGACCATCCGGAGAGGTAATGCCCTCGATAGCAAACAAGGATCCGTTGGGGTTGAAGTCGGTGTCCATGGTAGGCTCACCATTCAAATCAACGTACTGGGTTGCGATCTGACCGTTAGCAGCCAGCATCAGCGCCAGTTCCTCGTTGGCATAGAATCGACCCTCGCCGTGGGAAATGGGTACATTCACAATATCGCCCACATTCATAAGGCTCAGCCAGGGAGACTTGTTGGATGCGATCCGTGTACGGACGATCCGGGACTGGTGACGTGCGATGGTGTTGAATGTCAAAGTAGGACAATCCGCATCGGTGTCAATGATCTTGCCGTAGGGCACAAGACCCAGCTTGATCAATGCCTGGAAACCGTTACAGATACCGCACATCAGACCGCCACGCTCATCCAGCAGCTTGGTGACCTGCTCTTTAATTGCAGGATTGCGGAAAAATGCTGTAATAAACTTTGCAGAACCGTCGGGCTCGTCACCACCAGAGAAACCACCGGGAATAAAGATCATCTGACTGTCAGCGATCATGCCGGCAACACGCTCCACACTCTGGGCAACATCATCCGCAGTCAGGTTGCGGATCACAGCAATTTCAGGCTCAGCGCCGGCAGCCAGAACCGCACGGGCAGAGTCGAACTCGCAGTTCGTACCGGGGAATACCGGAATCAAAACCTTAGGCTTGGCAGCCTTAACAGCTGGTGCTGCAACAAAAGCGCCGGTGGATGCAAATACCGTGATCTTCTTATCGGTTTCCACAGTCTTGGTGGGGTAAACATCCTCCAAGGTAGCTGTGTTCAGGCAATACAATTCCTCAATGGTTACGCAATCATCCTGCAGGACGATTTTCTCGTCTGTGGTAGTTTGGCCAAGCTTCATCACATTGGGGATCTCAATATCCTCTGTCAGCTCCGCTACGATAAAGCCCCACAGAGAGGACACATGCCAAAGGGCATCCAGATCTGCACAGGATGCAAAGCCGATACGGTTACCGAAGGACATCTTCATTACCGCTTCACTAATACCATTCTCCACTGCCCAGGCAGCCTTCACCTTGCCCTGCTTATGCAGCGCGTAGAAGTCCTCCCAAGCCTGCTTCTGACCCTCAGCAGTGTTATCCATAGGTCCGAACAGATAGACCGGATGACCAGCCTCCTTGAACTCAGGGCTCAATACATCCGCTTTCTCCACCGGAGCGATAGCAAAGGAAATCAAAGTAGGCGGAACATCCTTATCCAGGAATGTACCGGACATGGAATCCTTACCGCCAATGGCGGCTGCACCGATCTCCAACTGCGCATCCAGCGCGCCGAGCAGTGCCGCAAAAGGCTTGCCCCAGCGATCCGGCTCGGACTTCAGCTTTTCAAAGAACTCCTGCAGAGTCAGATAGACTTTCTTATAATCTGCGCCGGCTGCTACCAATTTGGCAACAGAGCTATAGATAGCTGCATGTGCGCCGGTATAGGGATCAACGCTCAAACAATCCGGGTCACAACCCCACGCAAACAGACTGCCCTGCTCGGTAAACTCACCGGGCAAAACCGGCAACTGGGCTGCCATCGCCTGAGCGGGTGTAGACTGAGTCTTACCGCCAAAAGGCATCAGCAAAGAGCCTGCGCCGATGGTTGCATCAAAACGCTCCACCAAGCCACGCTGGCTTGCGGTTTTCAGGCTGGAAGCCATCTGCTTCAAAGAGCCGAACAACGGTTTTGCCAAAGAGGACAGGTCTTTTTCATTTACCTGCACATTCGCATGCTTCACAGCGCCATTGGTATTCAGGAATTCACGGGAAAGATCTGCGATCACATTACCCTTCCAATGCATGACCATGCGCGCTTCCTCGGTGACAACCGCTACACGGTAGGCTTCCAGATTCTCCTTTTGTGCGTGGGCAATAAAGGCATCTGCATCCTCTGCAGCTACAACCACTGCCATACGCTCCTGAGATTCGGAGATTGCCAGTTCCGTGCCGTCCAGGCCATCATACTTCTTGCGGACAGCGTCCAGATCGATCTGCAGGCCGTCAGCCAGCTCACCAATAGCAACGGATACACCGCCAGCACCAAAATCATTACAACGCTTGATAAGGCGGGTAACCTCCGGATTGCGGAACAGGCGCTGGATCTTGCGTTCCTCGGGGGCATTACCCTTCTGAACTTCAGATGCCATGGTGGTCAGAGATTTCATATTATGGCTCTTGGAGGAGCCGGTTGCACCGCCAATGCCGTCACGACCGGTACGACCGCCCAGCAGGACGATCACATCGCCAGGCGCAGGACGCTCACGGCGCACATTGTACGCAGGGGCAGCCGCCACAACAGCGCCGCACTCCAAACGCTTTGCAATATAGCCCTCATGATAAAGCTCTGCAACATGACCGGTAGCAAGGCCGATCTGATTACCATAAGAGGAATAACCGGCTGCAGCAGTCTGACATAGCTTGCGCTGAGGCAGTTTACCGGGGAGGGTGTCTTTCAAGGACTTTCTGGGATCGCCTGCGCCGGTGACACGCATAGCCTGATGGACATAAGCACGACCGGACAAAGGATCACGAATACAACCGCCGATACAGGTAGCAGCACCGCCAAAGGGTTCGATCTCTGTGGGGTGGTTGTGGGTTTCGTTCTTGAACATCAGCAGCCAATCCTGCTCCTCGCCATTGACCTTAGCGGTCACATGAATGGAGCAAGCGTTGATTTCCTCACTCTCATCCAACTCCGGCAATAGACCACGTTTCTTCAGTGTCTTTAAGCCGATGGTTGCAATATCCATCAGTGTCTGAGGACGGGCAGCTGCCTTTTCCTCGCCGTAGACTTCTACACGGGCAGCCAAGTAGCGCTTATAAGCCTCTGCCACGGCAGGATCGTCAATCTTTACATCATCCAGATGGGTGGAGAATGTGGTGTGACGGCAGTGGTCAGACCAATAGGTATCCACCACCCGGATCTCGGTAATGGTGGGATCTCTGTTCTCTTCCTTGGCAAAATAGTTCTGCAGGAATTTCAGATCATCCAGGTCCATAGCAAGGCCCAGCTTGTCCAGCAATTCCTCCAAGCCCTTGTCATCCAAGGATACAAAGCCATCAACAGTTGCGACCTTTTCGGGAATTGCATATTCCACAGCCAAGGTTTCCGGCATTTCCAAAGATGCCTCACGGCTCTCCACCGCATTGATAACGTGCGCCTTGATAGCAGCCACGTTTTCCTCGGTCAGATCGCCGGCAAGAACATAGACCTTTGCCGTGCGAATGGTGGGACGATTGCCCTGAGAGATGATCTGAATACACTGGGCTGCGGAATCCGCCCGTTGATCATATTGTCCGGGCAAAGGCTCAACCGCAAAAACAACCTGACCCTGGGGCAGTTCATAAGTAACATCATCCACCTGAGGCTCAGAGAAAACTGTATTGATAGAATAATCAAACAGTTCTTTTTCAATATCCTCTGCATCATAACGGTTCAGAACACGAACTGATTCCAATCCCATGATTTGCAAAAACTCTTTAATTTCTTTCAAAAGACCGTCAGCCTCGTGGGTCTGACCGGCTTTCTTTTCTACATATACGCGATAAACCATTCGGATAACTCCTCTTATTTGTATGCAGCCAGACCCCGCTGACCGATATCACTTCTGCGGTAAGCTTTTTCAAATACCACGCCGTCTGCAATTCGGTATGCCTCGGAAATCGCATCCGCCAAAGTATCAGCCACTGCTGTTGTGCCGGTAACACGTCCGCCGGAGGTGACCAATTTGCCCTCCGCCAGCTTTGCGCCGGCAACGTAGGTGTGCTCTTTGGCTTCATCCGTCATTGTGATCACAAAACCCTTTTGATAGCTCTCGGGATAACCTGCAGAGGCAGTAACAACACAGCATGCGTGCTTATCTGAGAAACGGACTTCTGTCTGTTCCAATGTGCCATTGGTAGTGGCTTGCATAACAGTAAGCAAATCGCTCTCCAATAGCGGCAAAACCACCTGAGTTTCAGGATCGCCAAAACGGCAATTATATTCGATCACTTTCGGGCCGTTAGGTGTGAGCATCAAACCAAAATACAGGCAACCCTTAAATGTACGACCTTCCGCATTCATCGCCCGGATAGTAGGCAGGAAAATAGTTTCCATACACTCCTTAGCGATTTCCTGGGTGTAGTAGGGATTGGGTGCAATCGTACCCATACCACCGGTATTCAGACCTGTGTCATTGTCCCCTGCCCGCTTGTGATCCATAGAGGAAACCATAGGCTTGACCACATTGCCGTCCGTAAAGGCCAGCACAGAAACCTCCGGGCCGGTGAGAAACTCCTCAATGACAACGGTAGAGCCGGACTTGCCAAACTTTGCGTTGGCCATCATATCCGTAACCGCTTCAATAGCCTCCTCACGGGTTTGGGCGATAATAACGCCTTTACCCAGTGCAAGACCATCTGCCTTGATAACAGTGGGAATCGGCGCAGTCTTGACATAGTCCAGCGCCCGATCCACATCGGTAAAGATCTCATAAGCAGCGGTGGGGATGTTATACTTTTTCATCAGATCCTTAGAGAATGCCTTACTGCCCTCAATGATAGCAGCACGGGCATTAGGACCAAAGCAAGGAATACCCAGCTCGCTCAGGCGATCCACGCAGCCCAAAACCAGCGGATCATCCGGTGCAACAACTGCATAATCCACCGGATTTTCCTTGGCAAAGGCTACAATGCCATCAATGTCGGTCGCTGCAATATCCACGCAAGTGGCATCCATTGCAATACCGCCGTTGCCGGGCAAAGCATAGATCTCGGTGATCTGCTTATTTTCTTTTAGTTTTTTGATGATGGTGTGCTCTCTGCCACCGCCACCAACAACCAATACCTTCATATAATTTCCTCCATCAATGGTGGAACAAACGCATGCCGGTAAATGCCATCACAATGCCACGCTTGTTGCACTCCTCGATCACCAGATCGTCACGGATAGAGCCGCCGGGCTCAGCAATATACTTCACACCGGATGCTGATGCACGCTTAATATTGTCGCTGAAGGGGAAGAATGCATCACTGCCCAGCGCAACATTCTGACGAGTGCTGAGCCATGCTCTCTTGTCCTCCTCGGTCAGACGCTCCGGCTGGCTGGTAAAGTAATTCTGCCAGATACCATCTGCACAGACATCTTCCTCGTTGCCGTTGATATAACCATCGATGACATTGTCACGGTTGGGGCGACCCAGATCCTCACGGAAAGGCAGCGCCAAAGTCTTGGGGTGCTGACGCAGGAACCAGGTATCTGCCTTGCTGCCAGCCAAACGGGTGCAGTGGATACGGCTCTGCTGACCGGCGCCAACACCGATAGCCTGACCGTCAACTGCATAACAAACGGAGTTAGATTGGGTGTACTTCAAGGTGATCAAAGAAACGATCAGATCGACCTTTGCGCTCTCCGGCAGTTCCTTGTTATCGGTAACGATATTGGTGAGCAGCTCGTTATTGATCTTGAAGTTATTGCGACCCTGCTGGAATGTAATGCCATAGACCTGCTTGTTCTCAGCCTCTGCAGGCACATAGTCAGGGTTGATAGCAACTACGTTATAACTGCCCTTGCGCTTTGCTTGCAAAACAGCCAACGCTTCCTCGGTATAGCCGGGAGCGATAACACCGTCAGAAACCTCACGGGCGATCAGCTTTGCAGTCATTTCGTCACAAACATCAGAAAGTGCCACCCAGTCGCCAAAGGAGCACATACGGTCTGTGCCACGGGCACGGGCATAAGCGCAAGCCAAGGGATTCTCATCCAAGCCATCCACATCGTCTACAAAGCATGCCTTTTTCAAATCTGCAGACAAGGGCTTGCCGACCGCTGCAGAGGTAGGAGAAACGTGCTTAAAGGATGTTGCCGCTACCATTCCGGTAGCTTCCTTCAGTTCTTTAACAAGCTGCCAGGAGTTCAGTGCATCCATGAAGTTGATATAGCCGGGACGACCGTTAAGAATGGTAAACGGCAAGTCGCTGCCGTCGTGCATGTACAGTTTAGCCGGCTTTTGGTTGGGATTGCAGCCATATTTCAGTTCAAATTCTTTCATTTTGCTATCTCCTTACTGGTGCTTATTTAGGATCCGCTGCTCATACTTGCCGGATTCCAGGTCGGTGTAACGAACGAACAAGGAAATCTTGTTGTCAGGATTCAGATTCTCCCACAGCATATTGGTAAATGCATCAATATCGCCATCGATCTGTACACGCTCCGGTTCGCCCTGGAATGTGGGAATCACCGGGTTGCCGTCACAGACATAGGTGTGAATAAAATGACCCAGACCGGCGATAGCAGGATATTCATAGAAGAAACGAGCGCAGGCAGTTCCCTCTGCATCGGCAGACTTCAGAATTGACATCTTGTAGCTGCCGTCACCGGCCAAAAGACCGGAAATACGAGGTGTCCAGTTAGGGCCGTCATCCTCAAACATTCTGGTACGCAGCGCTGCTTCCCAGCTTTCGCCCTTGGCAAGATACTCCCAAATGGTATCTGTCTGGTCACCGTTGGTGACGATAAGACCACAACCAGCTTCGCGCACGGGATGATAAATGATCAGATGGGGATCTTTCATCAAGCTGGGGTCATGGGCCTGTGTACGGATACCGTCCGGCTCCTGAATGAACACACGGTTGCGGCTGTTAACGCTGCGACCCATGATGAAATAAGCAGCAACAGACTGCTTGCCATCCGGCGTAATACCCAACACAATACCTCTTCCGGGGTATGCATTGGCAGAAAGTTTCTCCTGCAGAGAACCGACTTCATAAACGTTCATATCGCTGACCCTCTCTTATTTCTTCATTTGCTTGCAGACCATTTCAACAGCTTCCGGAAGGATTTTCCATTCCGCCTGCTCCATGACCCGCTTCTGTAATACTTCCGGGGTATCCCCCTGCTCAATATAAACCGCACGCTGCGTAATGATCTCGCCGCCGTCCGGTATTTCATTGACAAAGTGGACAGTTGCACCCGTCACCTTGACACCGTACGCCAACGCTTCCTCGTGTACACGAAGGCCATAATAGCCCTTTCCGCAGAACGACGGGATCAAGGACGGATGCACATTCAATATACGGCGGGGATAATCACGGGTAAATTCTTCACTGAGAATTGACATGAAACCGGCAAGAACGATCAAGTCGATCCGGTGCTCAGCAAGCAAATCTTTGATCGCTTGCTCAAATGCGCTCTGGCTGCCGCAGGTTTTCTTAATCACAACAGCAGTTTCAATACCGGCATTGGCAGCCCGTTCCAAAGCATAGGCTCCGGAATTATTGGAAATCACCAGTGTGATCTCGCCGCTTTGGATAAGTCCGGCTTTCTGCGCATCTATCAGCGCCTGCAGATTGGTGCCGCCGCCGGATACCAGCACGGCAATCCTTGCCTTGTTCATGCTTAACTCCCCTTTTAGACGATTTCGATCTTGGTGTCAGACTTGACGATCTGTCCAATCACATAAGCATCCTCGCCATTGGCCTTCAAAAGTTCAATAGCGGTTTCCACCTGCTCAGCAGGCATGACGATGCTCATACCAACACCCATATTGTAAGTATTGAACATATCACGCTCGGGAATGTTGCCGGTCTTTGCGATCAGATCGAATATCGGCAGCACTTTGACTGCTGCACGGTCGATCTTTGCGCCCAGACCATCGGGGATACTACGGGGAATATTCTCATAGAAACCGCCGCCGGTGATATGGCTGATGCCCTTAACATCCACCTTTTCCAACAGAGCCAAAACCGGCTTTACGTAGATCTTGGTGGGGGTCAGCAGGGTTTCGGCAATGGTTTTGCCACCCAGCTCCTCACGGGCAACATACAGCTCGGGGTTATTGTTGTCGATGTCAAAGACCTTACGGCAAAGACTGAAGCCGTTGGAGTGGATACCGGTGGACGGCAGTGCGATCACTACGTCACCGGGCTGCATTCTGGAATTGTCCAGAATCTTTTTCTTGTCCACAATACCCACAGCAAATCCGGCAAGGTCATATTCCTCCACCGGCATCATACCGGGGTGCTCAGCCGTTTCACCGCCGATCAGCGCTGCGCCGGACTGGACACAACCTTCCGCTACACCGCCTACAATTTCAGCGATCTTTTCCGGAATGTTCTTGCCACAGGCAATATAGTCCAGGAAAAACAGCGGCTTTGCGCCAACACAGATAATATCATTGACACACATTGCCACAGCGTCGATACCGATGGTATCGTGCTTGTCCATCAGAATGGCCAGCTTCACCTTGGTGCCGCAGCCATCCGTACCGGAAACCAGCACCGGCTCCTCCATGCCGGCCACGGGCAGACCAAAGCAACCGCCAAAGCCGCCCACATCATCCAGGCAACCGGAATTGCGGGTACGGGCAACATGTTTTTTCATCAGTTCAACCGCGCGGTAGCCGGCAGTAATATCAACACCGGCTGCAGCGTAGCTTTCAGAATAGCTCTTCTCCATTTGAATAGCTCCTTAAATTCGTTATTCTTTACCGTTCCAGCAGTAAGTGCAAAGCTTGCAAGGTTCCAGTCCGATTGCCTTGATAACACCATCGATGGTCTGGAAGCCAAGGGACGAGAACTTGAATTTATCGCAAATGACTTTACGCATTTTCTTACCACGCTCTGTGTTGCCGTCTGCGTACTCCTGAATATGCTTCAGACCTTCCTCGCCTTCCAGTTCCACGATGACCTTACGGGAAATCAGATCCATATCGCTGGTGGAGCGGGAGAAATTCAAATACTTGCAGCCATACATGATGGGCGGACAAGCAGAACGCATGTGCACAGATTTGGCGCCGTTATCGTAGAGGAATTCAACCGTTTCCTGCAGCTGTGTGCCACGGACGATAGAGTCATCCACAAACAGCAGATTCTTATTCACGATCAGTTCGTGGATGGGGATCTGCTTCATTTTTGCGATTTTCTTACGATCGGCCTGCCGTGCAGGTGTAAAGCTTCTCGCCCAGGTAGGCGTGTACTTAATAAACGCTCTGGCAAAAGGCTTGCCGGTACGATTCGCATAACCAATGGCGTGGGGTGTGCCGGAATCGGGAACACCGCCTACATAGTCGATCTCCATAGATCTGCCCTGTGCCATATCACGCTCTGCGATCTCAGCACCATTACGGTAACGCATAGCTTCCACACTGATGCCCTCATAAACAGAAGAGGGATAACCAAAGTAGCTCCAAAGGAATGAGCACATGCGCATTTCCTTGCCGGGTGCTGCCAGCTGTGTCATGCCATCCGGGGTCAATTCAACAATCTCACCGGGTCCCAGTTCCTTAACATGCTCATAGCCAAGCTTTGTATAGGCATACTGCTCAAAGGATACGCAATAGCCATCCTCATCCTTACCGATCTGAACCGGGATACGGCCCATCTTATCTCTGGCAGCAATCAATTTACCGCCATCTGTCAGAATCAGGATATTTGCTGTGCCATCCACTACATTCTGTACAAAACGGATACCCTCGGCAAAACTGTCCTTTTCACTGATCAGTGATGCAATCAACTCATTACCATTGATTTTACCGCCGGTCATTGCATTAAAATGACCGCCATTATTTGTAAAATATTGTTCCGCCAGTTCCACCGCATTGTTCACAATGCCAACCGTAGTGATGGCAAACACGCCCAGCTTGGAACGGATCAGCAAAGGCTGCGGATCTGTATCGCTGATACAACCGATAGCCGCCTTACCCTTCATTTCCTCCAATGTGCGCTCAAACTTTGTGCGGAACGGAGAGTTTTCAATATTGTGGATCTCACGCTGCATGCCCAGTTCTTCGTCATACGCTGCCATACCGGCTCTGCGTGTGCCAAGGTGGGAATGGTAGTCCACACCAAAGAACACATCTACCATGCAATCGCGCTTGGAAGTGATACCAAAAAAGCCTCCCATGATGAACTCCTTAAGGTTTAATAATTAGGCAAAGAACAACTTGTTCAGAGTCATGGGGTCAATATACTGACCGTCCTTGTAAACACGCATATTGCCGGAAGCGATCTCATCGATCAGCATCACCTTGCCGTCTGCATCATAGCCAAATTCAAACTTAATGTCGTACATATCCAGACCCTTTTCCTTCAGGTCATCTGCAACGATCTTGGTGATTGCCTGGGTCATAGCCTTCAGGTCATCATACTGCTGAGCAGTCATAACGCCCAGATCTACCAGGCCATCCTTGGTAACCAAAGGATCGCCCTTTTCGTCGTTCTTGAAGGTGGTTTCCACATACGCGGGCAGGTCCTGACCCTCGGTGCAGTAGTCGGAGTAACGGCGGAAGAAAGAGCCAACCGCCTTATAGCGGCAGATTACTTCCAAGCCCTTGCCGAACACCTTTGCAGGCAGGACCTCCATGGTGGTATTTTCCAGATCAGCATTGACATAGTGAGTCTTAATGCCGGCAGCATTGATCTTCTCGAAGAAGTAGATGGACATACGCAGGTTAACATCGCCCACGCCCTCGATGGTCAGACCTACGGCGTTCTCACCGGGATCAAACACACCGTCCTTGCCGGTGCAATCGTCCTTAAACTTCAACAGGTAATTGCCGTTCTCCAGCGCAAATACGTCCTTGGTCTTACCAGTGTAAACAAGTTTCTTTTCCATAATCATGATCTCCTTTAATTTAAATTGTGAATACCAATTATTACAATCTTTCCAAAATGCCGGCATCTTTATCCAAAACACCCTGGGCATCTTTAGCGCGTTTACTGTCCAGCTTCTGCGCCAGTTCAGCATCCGACACCGCGAGAATCTGAGCAGCCAACAGCGCTGCGTTGGCGCCGCCGTTGATTGCCACTGTAGCAACCGGAATACCGGTGGGCATCTGCACGGTGGACAACAGCGCATCCATGCCGTCAAGCGCACTGGACTTGCAGGGAATACCGATCACCGGCAGCGTAGTGTTTGCTGCGATAGCGCCTGCCAAATGGGCAGCCATGCCCGCAGCAGCGATCAGAACACCGAAGCCGTTCTTGCGAGCGTTCAGCGCAAAGTCCCGAGCCTCCACCGGTGTGCGATGAGCGGAGTAGACATGAACTTCAAAAGGAATGTCAAAGCTGCGAAGCATATCCACGGTTTTCTGAATGATTGGCAGGTCACTGTCACTGCCCATAATGATGCCAACTTTTTTCATGAGATACCTCCTATAAACATAATGGGCGCACTTAGCCTATAAAGCTAAATGCGCCCAGACGGTCGGCTGATTGGCTTTACGCCTTTACTTTCTGTTCCCCTGTGGTTTTCCACAATTTCCGTCAGTCGCAGAAAGCGTTATTAAAATTATATAATAATTTTACCATGCTTCCAAAGTGGTGTCAAGGAACAACACAAGCTTTTCGCAAATTCGTTTCTTTTGCTACGAAACCTGGCAACTAAATCCATTTTTTTGTGGATAATTTGGACGCTTGAAACATGATTTTTGGCGTTTAGTCCAGTTTTTTCTTGCTCTCGCAATAAATGCAGCGATAAATGCCGTTTTCAGGACTGACGCACTTAAATGCATGGACGATCTCCTGCTCCGTTGAAGTGATGCAACGGGGGTTGTCGCAACTGAATTTATCCAGAATCAAATCCTCGGATTCCTCCATCTGAACACCCTTTTTCGCCTCGTCAAGAAGCTTCAGGATCAGCGCCATACGCATATATTTTCCGTTCAGAGCCTGACGAAAATACGCTGCTCTAGGGTCATTGTCCACCTTGACGCTGATCTCATTAACACGGGGCAGCGGGTGCAATACACGCATATCCGGCTTGGCATGCTCCATCTTTTCAGCGGTGAGAATATAGCTATCCTTCAGGCGCTCATATTCGTCAAAGCTGTCAAACCGCTCACGCTGGATACGAGTCATGTAAAGAACATCCAACTGGGAAATAGCATCCTCCAGGGATGTGGTCTCCGTATACTCCATTTGGTTCTTATCCAGCACCTCATACTTGACATACTTGGGCAGCTGCAGCTCCTCCGGAGAAATCAGCACCACCTTGATATTTTCATAACGACCCAAAGCGGACAACAGAGAATGAACCGTTCTGCCGTACTTCAGATCACCGCAGAAACCAACAGTCAGATCGTGCAATCTGCCGATTTCACGATAGATAGTCAGCAGATCTGCCAACGTCTGTGTGGGATGGCAATGACCGCCGTCGCCAGCATTGATCACGGGGATCGTTGCGCTTTTTGCAGCCACATAGGGCGCGCCCTCCTTGGGATGGCGCATAGCCATAATATCTGCATAGCAGCTGATCATTTTCGCAGTATCGGCAACACTTTCACCCTTAGCCGCAGAGGAAGATCCAGCCTCACTAAAGCCCAAAACATTACCACCCAGTTCCATCATTGCCGCTTCAAAACTCAAACGGGTACGGGTGGAGGGCACAAAGAACAAAGTCGCCAGTTTCTTGCCACGGCAAGCTTCGGCATATTTTTGGGGGTTCTCGCTAATGTCGCAGGCAGTCTGCAACAGGTCATCCAGTTCCTTTACGGAAAAATCCGTTATATCTATCAAACTTCTCATTATTTTGCTCCGTTCACAGCAAGATAATTCTTAATTCTTGTCACATTTTCCTCGTTTGCAGGATCTTCTTCCAGATACTCGATAATGTCATAGACATCCACGACGGAATATACCGGGAAGCCAAACTGCTCCTCGATTTCCTGCATAGCACCCTTCTCGCCCTGACCCTTTTCCTTGCGGTCAACCATATCGAAAGTCGCCGCTACCTTGACACCTTCCAGACCGGAAAGGATTGCCATGCTCTCACGAATAGCAGTACCGGCAGTGATCACATCTTCAACGATTACCACTTCCTCACCTGCGTGCGGCACATAGCCAACAAACACACCGCCTTCGCCATGGTCCTTGGCTTCCTTACGGTTGAAGAAGAAAGGCACATTCAAACCGTTTTTAGACAGTGCAACTGCTGCAGAAACCGCAATGGAAATGCCCTTATAGGCGGGACCGTACAAGACTGTGTTCTTGTTGCCCACCTTCTCAAAATAAGCCTTTGCATAAAATTCGCCCAGCTTTGCGATCTCCTCACCGGTCTTGATCATGCCGGCATTGATAAAATAAGGAATCTTTCTGCCGGATTTCGCGGTAAAATCGCCAAACTTCAGCACGCCTGCACCTTGTAAAAACTGGATAAATTCTCTCTTATAGCTTTCCATACTAATCTCCTTCGTATCTTATATCAGAAGTTCCTTTAATTCCGAAACAGTTGCCACAATGTAATCTGCGCCACAATCTGTATGCTCCTGACGGTCGCCATATCCATACAAGACACCAATCGCCGGAATGCCCACTTGATGAGCGCCGATAATATCGTGTTTTCTGTCGCCTACCATGACCACACCGTCCAACTGCGTCACATTGACCCTTTTTAACGCATCACGGATCACATCTGCCTTGCCATAGCCTTTTGGCGGATGCAGCATCGCACCGCTGATAACATCAAAATACTTAGCAAGATCAAAGTGTTCCAAGATGCGGACGGAGAACACTTCCGGTTTCGAGGTCGCAACCAGCAAGCGCTTACCGCTATCTTTTAGTGCTTGCAAAAGATCTGCGATTCCCTCGTATACTTGATTCTCAAGCAAGCCCTTTGTGGAAAAGTATTCACGGTACACCTCTATTGCCTCCAGAGCCTGCTCCTGAGACATGCCAAAATAGCGCATAAAGGATTCGTCCAGCGGTGGACCAATAAAGGGATATAGCTGCTCACGTTCCGGCACCTCGATGCCATAACGACGCAGCGCATACATGACAGAATTGGTAATTCCCAAACCCGGGTCAGTCAATGTACCGTCAAGATCAAACAAAATCGTATGATATGTCATATCAATCACAGAATTCGGCGACACAACGCTCGTAGGCAGCTACCGGGTCAGCGGCAGCGGTGATGGGACGACCCACAACGATATAGTCAGAGCCGATCTCCTTCGCCTGCGCCGGGGTCATAACACGCTTCTGATCCCCCACTTCCCCATCGGCGAAACGAACACCGGGGGTAATGGTCAAAAATTCCTTGCCGCAGGTATCATGCACCTTGCCAGCCTCCAGCGGAGAGCAAACGATGCCATCCAAACCGGCATTTTTGGCCGTCATTGCGTAATGCATAACCACCTTATCGATAGGTTCTTTAATGAGGATGTCACGCTCCATACTCTCCTGATCGGTAGAGGTAAGCTGGGTCACGGCGATCAGCAGCGGACGTGTGCCGTCCTCACGGGTCAAGCCCTCCAAAGCGCCCTGCATCATAGCGGTTGCGCCGGCGGCATGCAGATTGGTAATATCCACATCCAAATTGCGAAGCACTGCCATAGCCTTCTTTACAGTATTGGGAATATCATGCAGCTTCAGATCCAAAAAGATCTTGTGACCGCGCGCCTTGATCTGGCGAACAATGCTGGGACCCTCTGCATAATACAGCTCCATGCCGATCTTTACAAACGGCTTACGGCCGGTGAACTTGTCCAAAAAAGCAAATGTCTGCTCTGCGCTTGCAAAGTCGCAAGCAACGATTACGTCCTTACCCATTACTTCACACCTCCGATAATTTCACGCAGTGATTGAATTCCATATTTATCCATCACACCGGGCAGATCGTTGACAATATCCCGGCATACAAAGGGATTAACAAGGTTTGCTGCGCCGACCTCCACAGCAGTAGCACCGGCCAGCATCATTTCGATCACATCCTCAGCGCTGCCTACACCACCCATGCCTACCACCGGCACGCTAACTGCGTTAGCAACCTGATAGACCATACGGACAGCTACAGGGAAAATTGCGCTGCCGGAAAAACCGCCCATTTTGTTGGCAATTACCGGTTTTCTGCTGCGCAGATCAATGCGCATGCCCAGCATGGTATTGATCAGGCTGATACCATCTGCGCCGGCATCCTCGCAGGCTTTGGCGATAGACACAATATCGGTCACGTTAGGACTCAGCTTCACGATTACCGGTTTCGTGGTTACTTTCTTCACCGCAGCTGTTACTTCCGCCGCTGCCTTAGGGTCTGTGCCAAAGCTCATACCGCCGCCATGAACATTGGGGCAGCTGACGTTAACTTCTAGCCAGCCTACCTGTTCCTGCTGATCCAACTGCTGGCAGGTATAGGCATAATCCTCAATGCTAAAGCCGCTGACATTTGCCATGACAGGCTTATGAAAATACTTTTTGAGCTTGGGAAGTTCCTCGGCAATCACCTTTTCCACACCGGGATTTTGCAGGCCAACAGCATTGATCATACCGGCGCTGCACTCAGCAATGCGGGGTGTAGGGTTGCCAAAACGAGGCTCTTTGGTTGTTCCTTTAAAGGAAAATGTACCCAGGCAATTTATGTCATAGAGTTCGGCATATTCATAGCCGTAACCAAATGTACCGGAGGCAGGAATTACGGGATTTTCCAGCGTGATTCCGCACAGATCCACACTCAATCTTCCCACAAGATCTCCTCCTTCCGCATGACCGGTCCTTCCTTGCAGATACGCTTATAACCGGCGATGGTCTTGCAGGAACATCCCATACAAGCACCAAAGCCGCAGCCCATCCGCTTTTCAAAACTCATCTGACCGGAAGTAACCGATGTCTTATAAACCGCTTTCAGCATAGGCTCCGGGCCGCAGGTGTAAAAATGGGTATATTCCAAATCTTTCATCACATCGGTGACAAAGCCTTTTACACCGTAAGAGCCGTCAACAGTGGTGACTGTCACCTCCGCGCCCAGGGCACGAAATTCTTGTTCATAGAACACTTCGTTTACGGTATTAAAGCCAAGAATAACCTGCACCTTTTTACCCTGACGGATCAGCTCTTTTGCCAGCAGATACATAGGCGGTACGCCCACACCACCGCCCAGCAGAACCGGCGCATCGCCGGAGCAGGACAGATCGTAGCCGTTGCCCAGACCAGTCAGCACATCCAATGCGCCCTCTGTCATCTTGGACATCTGCTCCGTACCCTTACCTACCACTTTGTATATGATAGTCAGGGTATTCTCCCCCACATCACAAACGGAAATGGGGCGGCGCAGGTACAGTCCCTCCAGCTTGATATTCACAAACTGTCCCGGGGCGGTTATGGCGGAGGTATCCCCCGCCATAACCATCTCATACACACTCTGCGTGAGGGGACGGTTGGAAATGATCTCAAAAATGCTCTGCTGCATCATATTACTCCTTGTCGATGGTGGAGATGGCGATGGTCATTTCTTCCAGAACATCCAGCAGCACGGGTACGGTATCCAGAGAGGTGAACATGTTCACGTTGTTCTCAGCGGACAGGCGGCGCACCATAAAGCCGTCGCGATTTACATCGGAGTTACCCACATCGTGGGTGTTCAGCACGTAAGCGATATGG
>JAZSQH010000027.1:0-2880 GCA_045537865.1 Faecousia sp.
CTGCCTATGCAAACGATAAAGCAATTGCCTCTGTATCCGTTACAGGCAGTAAAACCACCATTTTGAATATTACATTAGACGGCTCTGCAAATAATTTCATCATTCGTCCCGATGCGAATCCTGAGGACGAAAATCAAACTCCGTCAACAGAAACAACCGCACCCGATCAAACACCTTCCACCCCCACAGGCGGACAAGATGACTACCTTTCTAAGCCGGAGCAAAATGGAGGCAAAGACAAGTACAATACCGATCCCGTCCCGGAAGGCAAGCCTCAGCCGGTAGAGCCGGAAAATCAGGATGTCAACAAGGGTAAAACCTACACCTGCACCTTCTCTATTGAGTGCTCCACTATTCTCAATAACCTAAGCATGCTGGAACCTGACAAGCTGGAAATGGTTCCTTCCGGCGGTGTAATTTTGAAAAAGACCACCGTGACCTTCTACGAGGGAGAATCCGTATTTGATGTTCTTCAGCGGGTGTGCAAGGAAAAGGGTATCCATATGGAATCCTCCTGGACACCTATCTATAACAGTGCCTACATCGAGGGAATCCACAATCTGTATGAGTTTGACTGCGGTGAGCTGTCCGGTTGGATGTACCGGGTCAACGGCTGGTATCCAAACTACGGCTGTTCCCGCTATCAACTGAAAGACGGCGATGTGGTAGAGTGGAGATATACCTGCGACCTTGGAAACGATGTAGGCCGCACCGGATCGTGGTAAGTATGATGATTGACAGATTTCAAAAATATCACCCCTTGGTGAATTTCCTGTACTTTACCTTGGTGATTGGTTTTTCTATGGTGCTGACCCATCCGTTGGCACAGGGTATTGCTCTTGTTTGCGCGATTATTTATGCAGTGCAAACGGAAGGCAAAAAGGCTGTGCTGTTTACGCTGCGCTGGTGTCTGCCCATTATGCTGCTGACAGCATTTATGAACCCGGCCTTCAGCCACGAAGGTATGACGATTTTGTTGTACTTCCCAACGGGCAACCCCTTGACTTTGGAAAGCATTCTCTACGGACTGTCTTCCGGTGTGATGATCGCCACTGTGATGCTATGGTTTACGAATTTCAGCCGGGTCATCGCCTCCGACAAGTTCATCTACCTTTTTGGCAAACTCATTCCGGCAATGTCATTGGTTTTGAGTATGACTCTGCGGTTTATTCCCAAGTTTAAGGCACAGATGAATGCGGTGATTGATGCGCAGAAAAGTATTGGCAGAGATATTTCGGAAGGCAGCCTTTGGCACCGGACAAAGATTGCTATTACGGTTCTGTCCATTATGGTGACTTGGTCGTTGGAAAATGCCATTGAAACTGCCGACAGTATGAAAAGCCGGGGTTACGGGCTAAAAGGCCGTACCGCTTTTTCCATCTACCGCTTTGATGACCGGGATAAGATGGCAATGCTGTATTTGGGTTTTTGCGGTTTCTGTTTACTAACAGGAAATATGATCGATGCCTTCGGTTTTCTGTATTTCCCACGGCTTCGCTATGTGGGTATCAATACGGTGACTATGGCCTTTGAATTCGTTTATTTTGGTTTGTGCATCATGCCCGTGGTGCTGAATGCATTAGAGGAGAGAAAATGGAAAGCTATTCATTCAAAAATGTAGATTTTACATACCCGGAGGGCGAGAAGAAGGCTCTTCGCAATATTTCCTTTACCATTCAGCAAGGCGAGTTTGTGATTCTCTGCGGCCCATCCGGCTGCGGTAAATCCACACTGCTCAGGCACTTAAAATCCTGCTTAACGCCCCACGGTCTGTTCTCCGGTGAGATCCGCTATCAAGGGAAACTCTTATCGGAAATGAGCCAGAGAGAGCAGGCACAGCAAATCGGTTATGTTCTCCAATCCCCAGAAAACCAGGTGGTAACAGATAAAGTGTGGCATGAGTTGGCTTTCGGCTTGGAGAGTTTGGGATATGACACCCCCACCATTCGCCGCCGTGTGGCTGAGATCGCCGCTTTCTTCGGTATCGAGAACTGGTTTTATAAGAATGTTACCGAGCTGTCCGGTGGTCAGAAGCAGCTTCTGAGCCTTGCATCCGTGATGGCAATGCAGCCGGGTGTGCTGGTACTGGACGAGCCTACCGCACAGCTTGACCCCATTGCCGCTGCTGACTTCCTCGCACTGCTGGGCAAGATCAACCGGGAACTTGGCACAACGATCATTCTCACGGAGCATCGCTTAGAAGAGGCATTCCCTTTTGCTACACGGGTCATTGTTATGGACGAGGGCGCAATTATTTGCGACGATAAGCCTGAGAATGTGGGCTTGCAGTTAAAGGACAAGGGCAGCGGAATGTTCCTTGCCATGCCCACCGCCATGCGGGTTTGGGCGGCAGTGGAAACAAAGCTTCACTGCCCCATGACCGTTCGTGACGGCAGCGGATTCCTTACGCAGCGTGTGGAGGAAGCGGCCCTTCTGCCCCTTGCAGAAAAAGATCCTCCGGTGTACCCAGAGGAAGTGACATTGGAATGTGATGATCTGTGGTTCCGCTATGAAAAGGACAGCCCAGACGTGGTAAAAGGCTTTTCTCTGAAGCTGCGCAAGGGCGAGTTTTATGCCATCTTGGGTGGTAACGGTGCCGGTAAATCCACTACACTGAAGGTAATTTCCGGTCTGCGTGCTGCTTACCGGGGCGATGTGCACCTGCAAGGCAAGTTGGGACACCTGCCCCAGAATCCACAAACCCTATTTGTAAAACGCACCGTCCGGGAAGATTTGTACGAAGTGTTCCGGGGTGAAAAGATCCGCAAGGAGCAGCAGGATGAAGAGGTTGCCCGGATCGTGGAACTGTGCGGGCTGCGGGAATTTCTTGACCGCCATCCCTATGACATTTCCGGCGGTGAGCAACAGCGCACCGCTTTG
>JAZSQH010000044.1:0-11890 GCA_045537865.1 Faecousia sp.
GAAAACTGCCTTCCGGATCACCCGTATGGGTCAGATCGTGGGCAAAGTGGCATCCAAGCGGATCGGTGTTCCCTTCGGTATTGTGGATTTGAGCCTGGCACCAACTCCGGCTGTTGGCGACAGTGTTGCCCGGATTTTGGAGGAAATGGGACTGGAGGTTTGCGGTACCCACGGTACGACAGCAGCCCTGGCAATGCTGAATGATGCGGTGAAAAAGGGTGGTGTGATGGCATCCAACCATGTGGGCGGCTTGTCCGGCGCATTTATTCCCGTGTCCGAGGACGAGGGTATGATCGCCGCTGCGGAAGCCGGTGTGCTGCAGCTGGATAAGCTGGAAGCTATGACCTGCGTCTGCTCCGTTGGCTTGGATATGATCGCTGTGCCCGGCGACACCTCCGCAGAAACCATTTCTGCCATTATCGCTGACGAGGCGGCCATCGGTATGGTCAACTCCAAGACCACAGCGGTGCGTATTATTCCTGCCCCCGGTAAGGTGGTAGGTGATCGTGTGGAAATGGGTGGTCTGCTGGGAAGCGCTCCGGTGATGCCGGTGCATCCGGAATCCAGCGCGGATTTCATCGCCCGTGGCGGCCGAATCCCCGCACCCCTGCAAAGTTTGAAAAACTAAAAAATTAAAAGACCCTCTTGACAAAGGAGGGTCTTTGTTCTATATTATAATTAACAATTAGGTTAAACGTTAAAGGAGGTAAGCGTTATGGGATTGCAGCATACACTAAAGGCACTGGCTGACCCCATCCGCCGGGAGATTCTGAATCTTCTGAAAAAGGGCAGATTGTCGGCAGGGGAGATCAGCGGACATTTTTCTGTCACCGATGCGTCCATATCCCGGCATCTGTCGGTGCTGAAGGATGCGGATCTGATCCGGGATGCCCGGGAAGGAAAGTTTATTTTTTATGAATTGAACACATCCGTTCTGGAAGAGATCATGCTATGGGTCAAGGAATTGAAGGGAGAGGATCAGAATGATTAAGAATCACAAATGGAAAGCGATTATTTCCTCTGTTGTTATTTTACTGCCGATGGTTTTTGGCTTGATTGTTTGGAATGAACTGCCGGCAACCATGGTCAGCCACTTTGGCGCAGACGGTGTAGCCGACGGCAGCGCAAGCAAGGCGTTCGTGGTGTTTGGTATGCCGCTGATTCTGCTGGCTGTACAATGGCTGATGTTGTTTCTGGAGTCCTTTATGCAAAAGCGCTCTAAGCCCCAGAACAATAAAATCATTGGCATTATTTACACCATAATTCCAGCTACTTCCTTGATAGTGAATGCATCTATATACAGCGTTGCGCTGGAAAAGGAGTGGAATCTGTTTACACTGATTCCTGCATTCTTGGGCGCTTTGTTCATGTTTATTGGTAACTACTTGCCCAAAACCACCCGCAACCGTACCATGGGTATTAAGATCAGCTGGACATTGGGCAATGACGAAAACTGGAACAAGACCCACCGCCTGGGCGGTAAGCTCTATTTCTGGGGCGGCTTGGTTATGATGATAACTGCACTGCTGCCCATCAAGTACTCCATTGCTGCATTGACCGTGATGGTTCTGGTGTCCATTTTGGTGCCGGTGATCTATTCTTATTCTATCTACAAAAAGCACAAAGCAGAGGGCATTGAATATGAGCCGGTGTTTAATACAAAGACCGATAAGGCGGCCATTCGTATCACTTCCATCACTGTTCCGCTGGTATTGGTGTTGGTTGCAGTGCTAATGTTTACCGGTGATTTTGCAGTGACTTTTGGGGAAACGGAATTTCAGATCGAGGCTTCCTATATGGACGATCTGACTGTCAGCTATGATGATGTGGATTCTGTGGAATACCGTGAGGATTTCAATATTGGCGCCCGGGAGATGGGTTATGGTTCAGCCAAGCTGTCTATGGGTACTTTCCGCAATGATGAGTTTGGCAGATACACCCTCTATGCCTATACCCAGGGGCAGGGCGCAGTGGTGCTGAAAAAAGAGGGCAAGGTGTTGGTGATCGTAGCCGAGACCCAGGAGGAAACAAAAGCAATCTACGATACGCTTGTGACAAAGATTCCGGAATAAGGCTGTAATATAAAAGCAGGTGCGATATTTCGCATCTGCTTTTTTTACACGACAATGTAAAGCGTGCTTGACATTTTGGCGGTTATATGCTATGATCCTTATGTAAAGCGTGCTTTACATAAGGAGGTCAAGATGAAAAACAGAATTGAGCAGATCCGCAAGGAGAGAGGAATTCTGCAAGAGGAATTTGCCCGGGCGCTGGGCGTTTCCCGGCAGACGATCAGTTCTTTGGAGACCGGACGATATAATCCCTCGATCCTGCTGGCGCATAAGATTGCCAGCTATTTCGATATGGCGATCGAGCAGGTATTTATTTTTGAGGAAGAATGAGGAGAGTTATTATGAGCAATAAGCGTTTCATCTCCAGCGTTGTGGAGATTCTTCTCGGCATCGGTCTGATCCTTGCCGGGGAATTGCATGCAATCGATCCGTTTTGGAGCGGTATGGGAACAGCGTTGCTGTTTGTGGGCGGCATCTTTTTGATTCGTGGGATTCGGTATAAATCGGATGCCGACTATAAAGAAAAATACGACACAGCGGTAAATGATGAAAGAAATCGTTTCCTGGCAATGAAAGCCTGGTCTTGGGCAGGTTATTTGTTCGTGATCCTGTCCGGTGTTGTGACCATTGTTCTGCAGATTATCGGTTTGAAAGAGCAGATGTTTGTGGTTAGCGGCTGTCTTTGCGCTATCTTGCTGTTATACTGGATCAGCTATTTGATTTTAAGAAAGAAATACTAACAAAAAGGGACTGTTTTACAACAGTCCCTTAATTATTATTTTGCGGAGAGATCCACCTTTTTGCGGATAATGGACAGCGCCGGGACTTGGCAAGGCAGCTGAACATAAAACTGCATCTCCGGCTTTCTCGGCTCGTCCAACGGGTTGCCGTCGGTGTCTTTCATGATTTCCGGGACGAAGGGGAAGGGCTTGCTGTCCGGGCCGACTACTTCGATTTCGTCTGCGGCGTTAAATTTGTTCCGCAGACTGCACAGCGCCAAGCCGTTTTCGTCGCAGCTTTCCACAATGGCGCATACCTGCCACTGCCGGATGTACCGGGAGTTTTCCGTGTACTGACCGGGGAAACCGTAGTAGAAACCGGTGGAGTATATCCGGTGGGAAACCTTTTCTACTTCGTCACGCCATACCGGGTCGATGGGCTTGCCTGCTTCCAGGCTGTCGATCACATGGCGATAAGCGCCGGTGACGATAGCGGCATAGTAAGCGGATTTTGCTCTGCCTTCAATTTTGATACAATCCACACCCGCATCTATCAGATCGTCGATGTGGTCGATCATGCACATATCCCGGGAGTTGAGAATGTAAGTACCTTTTTCATCCTCGAACACCGGGAAATATTCACCCGGTCTTTTTTCCTCTACCAGTGCATACTGGTAGCGGCATGGCTGGGCGCAAGCGCCACGGTTGGGATCTCTGCCGGTCATGTAGTTGCTCAGCAGACATCTGCCGGAGTAGCTGACGCACATAGCGCCATGACCAAAGGTTTCCAGCTCCAGTTCCTTGGACACTTTCTGCCGAATGGTGCGAATCTCGTCCAGGCAAAGTTCTCTTGCCAGCACCACCCGGGATGCGCCCAGGTCGTACCACGCTTGCGCACATTCGTAGTTGGCAATGGACTGCTGGGTGGAGATGTGCCGGGCGCACTTGGGCGCATATTTACCAGCCAAGGTGAATGCGCCCATATCCGCCAAAATCAGCGCATCCACGCCTGCGTCCTGCAGTTGCTCCAGATATGCCGGGAGATTGGCAATCTCCTCATTTCGAGGCATGGTGTTCACCGTCACATGGACGGCGACACCGTGGCTATGGGCAAATTCCACAGCCTTGGGCAGTTCCTCCGGGGTGAAGTTACCGGCGAAGGAACGCATACCAAAGTCAGTACCTGCCAGATAGACCGCATCTGCGCCGTACAGAACGGACATTTTCAGCCGTTCCATATCGCCGGCAGGACTGAGAAGTTCTAGCTTAGCCATCAATAACCCAACTCCCGCATCTTGCGCTGATGTTCCTCGTAAGTCTTGGAGAACACATGGGTGTGTGCCTCCTTGTCCAGCACGTAGTAATAGTAGCTTGTATCCTCAGGCTCCAGCGCAGCATCCAAACTAGCAAGACCGGGGTTAGCGATCGGTGTGGGAGGCAGACCCTGATGTGTGTAGGTGTTATAGGGACTGTCTTCCAGCATGGAATCGGTTACGACCTGGCCAAAATAGTAGTAATCTCTTGCGTAAATCGTGGAAGCATCACAGTTCAGGAAGGGGAAAGAGCCGGGATGGGTCAGACGGTTGTAGTAGACAGATGCGATGGTGTAGCCTTCCAGGTTGTTGGCTTTTTCTTTTTCGATCATGGATGCCATGATGACCAGCTCCCGGATCGTCAGCTCGTAATCGCCCAGCTGTCTATTCAGTGCCACGAACTTGTCGATCATACGGCTGGAGAAGCGGTAATCAAAGTCGTCCAGGAACTTTTCCAGTACCCGCTGGGGTTCGTCGTCCAGATAGAATTCATAGGTGTCCGGGAACAGGAAGCCTTCCAGGCAGTACTTGTGACCACGCTCCACATCCTCCAGGAACCAATAGTCCTGCAGCTCGCCGTTGGCGGCATACTCCTCCAGCTGGGATACGGTGCAGACACCCTTTTCTTCCAGCAGCTCAAAGATCTGCGCACAGCTGTAGCCTTCGGGAATCATGACTTCCACAGTGACCAGTGAGCCGCCCCGGTAGGACATGGCATTGATCAGTGCGTTGTAGTCGTATACTGTGTGATCGCTAAAGGTGATATTGCCGGTGAGAATACCGTCGCCCTTGCCGGTGATTTCGGCAAAGAACTTAAACAGATTGGGGTAACGGATCATGCCGGCTTTTTGCAGCTTTTCAGAAATGGCGGTCAGGTCGTCGTTTTCCTCAATGGTCACAGTAATTTCCTGAGGCGTTTTGCCCAGCGCCAGCAGATCTGCGGCGCACAGCCAAAGGGTTCTGCCCAGAGAAACACCAATCGCCACGATCAGGCACATCCAGATTATAGTTGCGATAATATGGGGGATGCCGAGCAGACCGTAGCCTTTTTGCGCTTTGGGTCGCAGCTTCCGCTCGGTGTCCGATTGTGGCTCCTCAGCCTTTTGGTGTTCTTTCTTGGGCGCTGCTTGCTGGGGAGTGAAGAAACGGGTGCCGTTGCTTTCGTCCTGCTTCTCAGGTTGCGAAGCCTTGGTGTCGTCCCAGTTTTCCGCCAGGGTTTCCTGCACGATACGCTCCAAGTCCAGCTCGTCTTGCGCCGCTTCTTCTTCAGCAGCGTGCTTATTCAAAAATTCTTCCAGCCAGTTATCCTGGTTGGCTTCATTGTGATTCTTATCCATTCAGATTCCTCCACTTCAGCGGATCACAAGACTGTCCGCTACGGTTTTTGCGGCATCCTCGCCTCGCAGTGCAGCAACCAGCGCCAATGCAAAGGGTACGGCGCAGCCGGCGGATGTGCCGGTGATCAGCTTGCCGTCCCGTACGACAGCGACATTGGCAACCGGCAAGGCGCAGCCCATTTGCGGCTCGCAACCGGGGTAGCAGGTGGTCTGCTTGCCGTCGGTGATGTGCAGGTCTGCCAGTACTGTAGGGCCAGCGCAGATGGCTGCCACATATTTATCGTTTTCCCATGCAAATGCCAGTGCGTCCATGGCTTCCTTGCTTGCCCGGGCAGAGGCGACACCGCCCAGACCGCCGGGGAGCACGATCATTTCCAAATCGGTCAGATCCATTTCCTCGATTGTAATGTCAGCCTCAAAGCCAACATTGTGTGCGCCGTAAACAGTCTTGCCGTTTACGCCTACGGTCAGAACACCAATACCTGCCCGGCGGAGAATATCCACAGGAGCAAGAGCTTCCAATTCCTCAAAACCGGAACCCAGTAAGACATATACCATATCTAATTACCAACCTTTCAAACAATTCTTGACGGCGTTGTATATCTCGCAGTGAATATCTTCAATGGAGCGCATGTTTCCGTCTTTGACACACTGGATCACAGTCCAGCCGTAATGCTCAGCAGCTGCCCGACCGGTTTTTCGGCAGGTAGCCAAATATTCCGTATCCTTCTCGTGGATATCTGCGGTAGTGTTGGTGGCTTGTTCACGACCCCGGAGCATTTTCTCTGTAAAGTCCGTGGGCACATCCAGGTAGATCACAAGATCGGGGCGGGGGAGTGCCAGCTTGTCATACTCAAATTCATAAAGCCAATCCAAATACTGCGCCTGCTCATCGCCGGTAAGCTTGGATGCCTGATGTACGGCATTGGAGGTAGTATAGCGGTCAGACAAGATAATGCCGCCGTTTTCGTAGTTTTCCTGCCAGTCCTCCTTAAAGGAAGCAAACCGGTCAACAGCGTAAAATGCAGATGCTGCGTATGCATTGACATCGGAAGGCTTGCTGCCGAACTGTCCGCCCAGATACATCCGGATCAGCGCAGAACTTTCCTTTTGGTAACGGGGGAATTGCAGGCACTGAAAATCAATGGCATCCTGGGTCAGATGCTTTTTCAGTTGTTCAAACTGGGTAGACTTTCCGGAACCGTCCGTTCCCTCAATTACAATTAGCTTGCCCATATTTTTCCGGCCTCCTCACGATTTCGCCAAAACAAAATATCTCACACTATAATATAACATATAAACCTGCGCTTGTCCACCTCAACATTCGGTTGCATAATGGAATAAAAACTGCTACAATAAGAAAAAGCACGAAACAAAGGATGAAAAAGATGGATAAGACAAATGTGACATTTAAGGATCTGGGACTGTCCGAGGCGATGCTCAAGGCGCTGGAGAAAAAAGGCTATGGCTATCCTACCACTATTCAGCAACGGGCGATCCCGGAATTTCTGCAGTGGAAAGATGTGATCGCCAAAGCGCCTACCGGCACGGGCAAGACGTTTGCCTTTGGTATTCCCATGATTGAGCATGTGGATGCCGCTTGTGAGGATGTGCAAGGCCTGATCCTTGCGCCTACCGGTGAACTGGCAATTCAGATCGGCGACGAGCTGCGGGGTCTGCTTACATATTATCAGGGTATCCGTGTGGCGGTGTTGTACGGCGGCGCCGGTATCGTAGGTCAGGCAAAGCAGCTGGAAAAGAAACCGCAGATCGTGGTGGCGACACCCGGTCGTTTGATGGATCATTATAACTGCAAGAATATTCGGCTGGACAGGATTCAGACTGTTGTGCTGGACGAGGCAGACCGGATGCTGGATATGGGCTTTTTCAAGGATGTGACCCGGATCATCGAAAAAGTGAAAAACCGCCGGAATCTTGGCTTGTTCTCGGCTACTATTTCTCAGGAAGTTATGACCGTTTCCTGGATGTACCAGCGTGACGAGGTGGAGATCACTGTGGAGTCCAAGCAGGAGGACAGACCGGACATCGACCAATATTGTATTACCGTTTCTCCCTTGGAAAAGGCGGAAACGACACTGCGGCTGATTCGCGCCCAAGGCTATGAGCGGGTGATGATATTCTGCAACACCAAACACATGTGTCAGGGGGTGTGTGACGATATTCAGCGTGCAGGCGCAGATTGCCAGTGCATCCACGGCGATATTCGCCAAAGTCAGCGGGAAAAGACCATGCAGCAGTACCGTGACGGCGAGCTGGCGATTTTGATTGCCACCGATGTTGCGTCCCGTGGTATCGATGTGGACGATGTGGAATGCGTCATCAACTTCGATGTTCCGGCGGAAAACGAATACTATGTCCACCGCATCGGCAGAACCGGCAGAGCCAAGCGCAAGGGCGTTGCCTATTCTATCATCGGCAATTTCCCGGAAAAAGCAAAACTGGACGAGATCGCCAAGTTCTCCAATTATCAGATCAAAGCCATGGTGCTGGGCGCAGACGGCAGCTTGACCGAGGAAGAAGTCAAAGCGCCGGTTGTACCCAAGAGGCGATTCCGTTGACCCCCCGGGAGACCGGCTTTCTGCTGCTGACCTCTCATTTGGGAGATGTGCGGCGGAAAGTGCTGACTGTACCCCAGCTGCGTGTGCTTGCCCAGTGCGTCAGTGTTTCTGACCTTGGCGACCGGGATGATGAAGTGACAGTTTCTGACCTGATGGCTATGGGTCTTAACCGTCCCTCTGCCCAGCGTGTGATCGATCTGCTATCGGAAACAGACCGTCTGCAGTGGTATCTGGAGCAGGGGAAAAAGGCGGATTGCGTCCCGGTGACCCGGGTCAGCCAACGGTATCCTTTGGTACTTCGTAAACGGCTGGGTTTGGATGCCCCCGGCATACTGTGGTGCAAGGGCGAGTTGGATATTTTGAACACCCCCATGGTTGCGCTGGTTGGCAGCCGGGAGTTGCTGCCGGAAAATAAAGATTTCGCCGAAGCAGTAGGACAGCAAGCTGCCCGGCAGGGCATTACGCTGGTTTCCGGTAATGCCAAGGGCGCAGACCAGGCGGCGCAGAAAGCGTGTCTAGCTGCCGGCGGCAAGGTAATTTGTGTGGTGGCAGACTCTCTGCGGGAGCATAAGACCCGGGAGAATGTGCTGTATATCAGTGAGGATATATTTGACGGCGAATTTTCTGCCCAGCGGGCATTGAGCCGTAACCGTGTGATCCACAGTATGGGCAGCCTGACTTTCGTTGCCCAGTGCGCCTTGGAAACCGGCGGCACATGGGATGGTACGGTGACCAACCTGAAACGAAACTATAGTCCGGTGCTTTGCTTTGATGACGAAAGCGCCGCTACTGTAGAGTTGTGCCAGCGCGGCGCAATGCCGGTAACAGCAGAAATGCTGAGCGATCTGGAACAGCTGCGCCAACAGTTCACCACATTACTGGACGAGATGTCATGATGGGGGTCGTGCTATGTTACCGAAGCTAAAAGATGCGAAAATAAAGAAGTGGCTGTGTATGATATTAGTAGTTGCCCTTGGTTTGGGGTTGTTGGGTGGCGGTTTGGTGCTGGGCATCAATCTGTGGGTTACCGGCAGTGTCCGTGAGAATATTCTGACAGAGCAGCAAGCAGCGCAGCTGGCTGATGTGGATTGCATTATTGTGCTGGGTTGTCAAGTGCATAGTGACGGCACACCCAGTCACATGTTGGAGGATCGGTTAAAACGTGGTGTGTCATTATATGAGTTGGAGGCAGCACACAAGCTGCTGATGAGCGGTGACCATGGCACAAAAGGCTATGACGAAGTGGACGCTATGAAACGGTATGCAGTCGATGCCGGTGTTCCGTCAGAAGATGTATTTATGGACCATGCCGGGTTCTCTACATACGAAACCATTTATCGGGCAAAGGAAATTTTCGGCGCAGAAAAGGTGCTGATCGTGACACAGAAATACCATCTGTACCGAGCTATGTATATCGCGGAGGCTTTTGATATGGAGGCCTACGGTGTGGTTGCGGAGTATCGCCAATACAGCGGTCAAATTGTTCGTGATGTACGGGAAGTGCTGGCACGTGTCAAGGACTTTGGTATGTCAGTTTTCAAACCGAAACCAACTTATCTTGGCGATGCCATTCCTATCAGCGGTAACGGCGAGCTGACTCACGATGACAAATCAAATTTTCAATAACATAAGCCGGGACAATCGTCCCGGCTTTCCTTATTATAATAAGATCGGTTGCAGCTGGATTCCCTGAACGGCAGCGTCCAGCGCTTTGGGTATTTGAGAAAAATCCGCAACAATGCTGGTAGGCTTTCCCTGTGGATCGTCCTGGCCAAAGGGGACGAAGTAGTAGTTTTTTCGCACCAGCAGCCGACCGATGTTTTCCGCCGCACCTGCCAAAGCGTCGTTGGTGGAAATAGCCACCAATACCGGTCGCCCGTTTCGCAGGTGGCTTTTTGCTGCCATGGTCACCGGGCCATCGGCGATACTGTGAGCAAGCTTTGCCAAAGTGTTGCCGGTGCAAGGTGCGATGACCAGCGCATCCAGTAATTTCTTTGGGCCGATTGGCTCTACCTGCTCCACAGTATGCAGCGGCGCTTTGCCGCAGATATCCGTGATTCGTTGTATGTGTTCCTCTGCAGTGCCGAAACGGCTGTCGGCGGAGCAGGATATGGCAGACAGAATGGGGATCACATTGTGTTCTTTTGCCAGCGTTTCCATGATTGGAAACACGGCGTGAAACGTGCAGAACGAGCCGCACATGGCAAACCCGACATTCATGTTAACACTCCTTTCATAGCATGTATGGTTCTTTGGGCAATGAGCAGTCCGGAGCTCTCCGGCATTTCCTTGCCCGGCAATCCCCGTGCCCAGATAATATCTTCACCTTCCATACCCGGCACAGAAGCCAGGTCTATCTTCAGACAGTTTGGCTCACAGGTCTGCATGTGAGCATGATCCAGCACCATGACCGGCGCAGTGTTGACGATTACCCGGTAACCTTGCAGATCATCCGGATCACCCACCGCATATCCCAAAGCGGAAAGCATTGCTTTGTCGGATTCCTTGCGTGCGAATACGCTGACCCGTGCGCCCATATTTTGCAGCAAGTCGGCAAGGCATTTGCCGATCCGTCCCCAACCGACCACCAACACCGGCAGTCCCACAAGCGTTACCGGCAGCTGATTGAGCATCAGCTTGACTGCGCAGTGGGCAGTTATGCCGGCATTTTGCGCCACATAAACGTGATCTTGCAAAAGATCTATCGTTTTCCGATTGTTGTACAAAAATCCTTGCAGATTACCACCGACCACAACCACATGGGGAGGGAGGACTTGCAGGATATCCGACAGATCCTGCCGCACCGGCACATCCGTCAGCAGAAAATCCACAGGGGCGGACTGCAGGATGCAGCCTTGCCGCTGCAATTCGTCAGCTGCATATTCCAAAGCTTTGGTCTGCCCCACACAAGAGAATTTAAGACTGTCCATAAAATCACCCCTTCACGCCACAATATGTGCCAATGCGTTGTGTTGTGCTTGATTTTTTGGCGGAATTTTGTATAATAATATAAAAGAGGTGAGGCAGATGCAAAGACACGGCTTTATCCATGATATGATGGATGTAAAAGTACTCATATTGTTTGTGGCGGCTCGCTCCAGCTACCCTATGACTGAGCAGGAGATCTATGAGCTGTGTTATCAGGACGAATGCCTGAGCTATTTTGATGTATGCACGGCAATTCCGGAAATGGTGGCATCCGGTCACCTGAACCGTTTGGAAGACGGCAGATACGAGATTACCGAAAAGGGCAGGCAGGACGGCGCAATTACCGAGGACTCTGTGGCATTTACTGTCCGCCAGCGTGCGGAGAATGCAGTAGACCGGTTTAATCGCCAGCTGCGCCGCAGCAGCTTTGTGAAGACCCAGACTATCCCCAGAGAAAACGGGGAGTATTCTGTCATTATGGCGCTGGACGATGAGATGGGCAACCTGATGACTTTGGAGCTGGTTGCGCCGGATCAGCGGCAGGCAGTGCGTCTGGCGAAATTGTACGAGAAGAAAGCAGAGCTGCTTTATAATCTGACTATGACGGAACTGCTGGACGGCGATGAGGAAAATGCCGACAGTTAACGGCAAAATACCCCTTAAAACAACCGAAAAGGCGGAGGTCTCCCGGGAGATCTCCGCCTTAAATTTTGCTTATAAAAAAATATGCCGAAAAAGCAAAAAAAGTTCTTGACATTACTAGGGTGTTGTGCTAGACTAAAAAAGCTCTCGCTCCGGCGGGGGCGGCCTGTACCTTGTAAATTGAATAACGCAAAGACGAACAAGTAACACCTTGGACAATTATAATGGATTGTTTAAGAAATTCGTGTACGAATGAAATAACAGCCAACGAAAATTCTTGAGTAAATTTGCTAGACAAAT
>JAZSQH010000114.1:0-3443 GCA_045537865.1 Faecousia sp.
CTGTCCAATCGTACAAAAAATGCAGAACCGTGCCGCCAAAGGTAACAAAAGCAAAGCCTGCCGCCTGCCAAAGAATGGACCGTTGTTTCATAGCTCCACCTCGTTTTTCTGATACAAGCAGTTTATGCAGAAAAAGGAAAGACTTTCCCACTGGGGATGAATTTGATAGAATTGAAACAAAGAAAAGACCGTCAGCGTTCCATGAAATGCTGACGGCAAATTATTATCCTTGGGTGTCAGGAGAAACAGAGGGGAGGTTGCCGAGGTTGTTATTCTCGCTGCCGTCGGGGATGGATTTGAGGTATTCCGTATCGCCCCGGTGGGCAATGCCCACACCGGCGATCTGTCCCTGCTTTGCCATGTTTACCGCCTGCTGTTTCTCGACAACAGAATTGTCGGAAAGCTGATACCCGGTGATTCTGCCGCCCTCTTTCACAAGACCGACGATCCGCTTTGCATTGGAATCGGGGCGCGGGATCTGATCCAAGGTCTGCTTTGCAAGCGCCTGCCCAAAGTTATTTTTGTCCATATTCATCTCTCCTTTGGCATTAGTGTTTGCGGCCAGGCGGAGAATATGCAGGTTTACAAGGACCGGTTCAGCGTGATATAATGGCAAAAAACGAGAGGCAGGGATGGAAATGGGCATATTTCAGAAAATTATCAGTCGGACATCGATTGAAAAAGGCTGGTCGGGTGACCGGAAATACTGCGCCATTACTGCTGACGGCGGCAAATATCTGCTACGCATTTCTCCGCTGGAAAAACATGACCGCAGGAAGCGGGAGTTTGACAAGATGTGCCAAGTCGCGGCCCTTGGCATCCCCATGGCCCAGCCGGTGGAGTTTGGAGTGTGCGATGAGGGTGTGTATACCATAGAGCGCTTCATTGAGGGTGTGGATGCGGAAGAATACATCTCTGGGTTGCCTGCTGAAAACCAGTATTCCTACGGCCGGGAGGCAGGACATATCCTTGCGAAGCTGCACACCATCCCTGCCCCTGCGGATGCGCCGGCATGGGAACCTCGCTTCAATGCAAAGATCGACCGCAAGATAGCCATGTACGAAGCCTGCCCGCTGAAATATGAGAACGGCAGGCCGTTTCTTTCTTATGTCGCAGAAAACCGGCACCTGCTGGCAGACCGTCCGCAATCCTATCAGCACGGAGATTATCATATTGGAAATATGATGGTGGATAAGCAAGGGAAACTGACCGTCATCGACTTTGACCGGGATGATTTTGGCGATCCCTGGGAGGAATTTAACCGCATCGTCTGGTGCGCTCAGACTGCCCCGGCTTTTGCATCTGGTATGGTGGACGGCTATTTTGATGGCAATGTTCCCATGGAGTTTTGGAAATTGCTGGCTCTATACATCTGCTCCAACACCCTCAGCTCGCTTCCCTGGGCGATTCCGTTTGGGGACAAGGAAATTCAAGTGATGCGTCAGCAGGCCGCACAGGTGCTTCGGTGGTATGATGATATGAAGAAGATAGTGCCTGCTTGGTATCAAACAGTCAAATAAGGAGAACTCCTATGTCAAGAACTGAAAAAGTTGAGTTTACAAATATGTGCATGATCTGCGACGGCAGCCGGGTTGTGGTGATTGACCGAAAAAAACAGGACTGGCCGGGTGTTACTTTCCCCGGTGGCCATGTGGAACCGGGAGAATCCTTTGCGGATGCCGTGATCCGTGAGGTGCGGGAAGAAACCGGGCTTAATATCCGCTCTCCGCAGTTATGCGGTATCAAAGACTGGTGCGAGAATCAGTGCAGATATGTAGTGCTGTTTTATAAGACTACCCATTTTGAGGGCGAATTGCGTTCCGGTTCTGAAGGTGAAGTATGGTGGGAAGATATTGAGAATCTTCCCAAGCTCAAGCTGTCTTTGGATATGAATGATATGCTCCGTGTTTTCATGGAAGAGGATTTAAGCGAGTTCTTCTACTACCAAAAAGATAATCAGTGGGTATACGACTTAAAATAGAACTTCTGGGGTCTGCAACAGGTTCAGGAGAAGATGATAGAGCTGGATATACCGGTTTCTAATATGAAAGAGTATTGGAATATTGTTTCCACCATGTGATTTTGAGGAATGATTAGAATGAATAAGGGGGCAAGGGAATACTTTGCAGAAGTTGCACAAAAACAAGCACAGCTTCTGTTTATGATCAAGGTAGAAATATTCATAAATGTGAGGTATAATCAGTTAGATAATTGATTATTAATGGAGATAAATTATGGGAGATATTTTAATTAAAATACTTGTGTGCTTTCTCGCCGGTGCCGGTGCAGGTATTGGAACGGGATTTGCCGGTATGAGTGCTGCCGCCATTATCGGTCCTATGCTGATAACCTTTTTAGGTGTCCCCGCTTATGATGCGGTTGGAATAGGACTTATCAGCGATGTTTTGGCAAGCCTTGTCAGCGCATATACCTATAAGAAAAGCGGAAACTTAGATGTGAAGAACAGCCTGCCTTTGCTGATAAGTGTTCTGATCGTAACGATAATCGGAAGCTTTGTCGCAAGCTTCCTGCCCGAGCAGGCCATGAGCGGCACGATGCAGATAGCCCTTATCATCATCGGCTTGCGTTTTATTTTAAAGCCGGTAAACAAGACGAGAGAACAGTTGGAAGCAGGTTCTCCCAAGAGCAGACTGATTAAGGCCATCGTCGGCGGCATTTTCGTTGGCTTTATCTGCGGCTTTGCAGGCGCGGGCGGCGGAATGATGTTGCTTCTTGTTCTGACTACTTTCCTCGGATACCCTATGCATTTGGCAGTCGGCACAAGCGTGTTTATTATGGCGTTTACGGCTCTTACAGGCGGCATCAGCCACTTTATGGTCGGGGGAGTTCCTGATATTCTCTCCCTTGTGCTGTGCGTTGTGTTTACTCTGCTTTGGGCAAGAATTGCATCTAAAATTGCAAACAAGTCTAACGCAAAAACATTAAACCGCGTGGTCGGCGTTGTTATGATCGTCACGAGCGTCGTTATCTTGGCGGTGAATTATTTTTAATGCAATTGTTCAGAAAGGAGATATAAAATCCTTTGTGATAACTACCAAAACGATTAAAAGAAACCGTTTTTTCTCGATAACTCATTCTTGATCCTTTTTTCTGATCAAAAAAGTATAGACTAAAAATCTCAATCACAGAACACACGGAGTCCATGATTAAGATTTGGTCCGAGTGGCGAGACTCGTTTGCATCTGCGCCAAAGGGCGCAGATAGAGGTAGCCACCAGTGTTTGCACTGGTGGCAGCAATATGCCACCAAGTCGGAGGCCAAGCGGTCTTAGGAAGACAAATCCCCACTACAACTCCTTGGCTCACAGAACGACATGGCTACGATCCGACTTGTCCGAGTGGCGAGACTCGTTTGCATCTGCGCCAAAGGGCGCAGATAGAGGTAGCCACCAGTGTTTGCACTGGTGGCAGCAATATGCCACC
>JAZSQH010000083.1:0-5415 GCA_045537865.1 Faecousia sp.
AACAGCCTTGAACTCGTGACCATCACGGATGCCGCCGGCGATGCCGAAGATCACATCCCGGAGGGTCTTGCCCATGGGGATCTCCACCAGACCGGAGCGCTTGACCTTGCCGGTAACGGCAAAGACCTTGGTACCTTTGGAGTTTTCAGTACCCATAGCGGAGAACTTCTCGCCGCCGTTGTTGATGATCCAGCTGATGTTGGCGAAGGTCTCCACGTTGTTAATGTTGGAGGGCTTCATCCAGTAGCCAGCCTGGGCGGGGAAGGGAGGCTTCAGTCGGGGCATACCACGGCTGCCTTCCAAAGACTCGATCAGCGCAGTTTCCTCACCGCAGACGAATGCGCCTGCGCCGGCCTTGATGCGCATTTTGCAGCTAAAGCCGGTGCCCAGAATGTTCTCACCCAGATAGCCCTTTTCCTCAGCCTGCTTGATTGCGTTCTGCAGACGGACGATGGCCAGGGGGTACTCCGCACGGACGTACACGATGGCTTCCTTTGCGCCGATGGCATAAGCGCCGATGAGCATGCCTTCGATCAGATTGTGGGGATCAGATTCGATGACCGCACGATCCATAAATGCGCCGGGGTCGCCCTCGTCAGCGTTACAGATCAGATACTTCTCCTCGCCTGCGGACTGACGGGCAGCATTCCACTTAAACCAAGTGGGGAAGCCTGCGCCGCCTCTGCCACCCAAGCCGGAGATCTTGATTTCCTCAATGACCTGCTCGGGAGTCATGGTTTTCAGCGCCTTTTCCAAAGCCTGATAGCCGTCGTCAGCGATGTAGTCGGCGATCTCGTCGGGGTTGATAATGCCACAGTGCCGTAGGGCAATGCGGGTCTGCTTGCTCAAGAACTGCTCGTCATCAGCGGAGATGACCAGCTGGTCAAGCAGGGAGTAATCTTTCTTGGAAACGGCCTCTACGATGGTTTCGGCATGCTCGGGCTTGACCTGCACACAGCGGTACAGCTTGCCGTCGTCAGCATACACATCCACGATAGGCTCTAAGTAACAAATACCGATACAACCGGTAATGGAAAGGGAAGCAGCGCCCTGCAGCTTTTCCTCCAGCGCGGTATAAACAGCGCCTGCGCCGGCAGCCAAGCCACAGCTGCCCTGACCTACAACAATGCGTGCCATTACATTCCCTCCTTCTTACGAATATCCCGAAGGATGGTCTTGACCTTGTCCGGGGTCAAGGAACCGTATGTATCCTCGTTGATCATCATGACCGGAGCCAAAGAGCAGCAGCCCAGGCAGGAAACGATACTCAGGGAGAACAGGCCGTCCTCGGTGGTCTCATTGTTGCCAATACCCAGCTCCTCGGAGATCGCATCGATAATTCGCTCTGCGCCGTTAACATAACATGCCGTACCCTTACAAACCATGATCAGGTACTTGCCCACGGCGGTAAAGCGGAACTGGGAGTAGAAAGTTGCCACACCCAGGATCTTTGCAGGAGTCAGTCCGGTGCGCTCGGCAATATGATACACAGCATCGATGGGGACATAACCGTAAATATCCTGCGTTTTTTGCAGAATGGTGATCAGACTGCCTTTGACGTCAGCGTAATGCGCAAGAACGTCCTCCAGCAGGGTCAAATCAACCTCTTTGTGATTACAACACATGTAGGTCACACCTTTTCTTAAAGAATTAGTCGAAGTTACGACAAGACTGACTTATTGTAACGCAAAAACATGAAAAAAGCAATCAGTAAATATTTACTTTTTAGAAATGTTTACTTATTTTTCAAAATATCACGAATTTCAGAGAGCAAAATTTCCTCCTGTGTAGGAGCAGGGGGTGCAGGTTCTTCTGCAGGTGCTTCTACTTCCTTCTTTTTGCCCGGATCTGCCAGCTTATTCAGACCTTTGACCAGCATAAACACAATAAATGCCAAAATAAAGAAGTTAATGACTGCGGACAGGAAGTTACCCCAGTTGAGGGTGTTCAGAATCTCGTTGCCCGCCTCGTCCAGCTTTGCTTCGCCCCACAGACGGGGCAGAACCAGCTTCAGCTCAGAGAAATCGATGCCGCCCAGGAAAATGGAAACGATGGGCATAATGATGTCGTCGGTCAGGCTCTTGGTGATGGTAGAGAATGCAGCGCCGATAATAGTACCAACAGCCAGCGCCATAGCGTTGCCCTTAATGGCAAACTCTTTGAATTCGTTCCAGAATTTCTTCATGATCTTTGTCTCCTTTTAGTTTACATAAAATTTTTGTTATTACTTCTTTTCAATAATCTCCAGACCGCCCAGGTATTTACGCAGGCACTCAGGAACAACGATAGAACCATCGGCGCGCTGATTCTGTTCCACCAGCGCAGGGAAAATACGGGAGGTTGCCAGACCGGAGCCGTTGAGGGTATGCACAAACTCCGGCTTGCCGGTCTCCTCACGGCGGAAACGAATGTTGCCGCGGCGAGCCTGATAATCTCTTGCGTTGGATACGGAGGAAACTTCCTTGTAGCCGTCCATGGAGGGGATCAGAATCTCGATGTCATAGGTCCGCGCCATGGAGGCGGAGCAGTCGCCTGCTGCCAGCTTTACGGTGCGGAAGTGGAATCCCAAACCCTCTACCAGTTTTTCAGCCTTCGTGACCAGCTCATCAAATGCGGCATCGGAATCCTCCGGCTTGCAGAACTGGAACATCTCTACCTTATTAAATTGGTGACCACGCACCATGCCACGCTCGTCAGCGCGGTGAGAACCGGCCTCCCGGCGGAAGCAGGGGGTGTAAGCAAACAGCTTCTTGGGCAGATCGGCCTCCGTGAGGATCTCGTCCCGGTAAATGCTTGCCAGCGCAGCTTCAGCGGTGGGCAGCATGTAGTGGGTGCGGTCGTCGGTGGGGTTGGCGATCTTGTAGACTTCGTCGGCAAACTTGGGGAACTGACCGGCAGTTTCGCCACACATATACTCCAACATGTGGGGCGGCAGAATAAAGTCGTAGCCGTCGGCGGTGTGGGTGTCGATGAAGTAGTTCAGCAGCGCCCATTCCAGCCGTGCGCCCATGCCGGTGTACATCCAGTTGCCTGCGCCTGCCAGCTTTACGCCACGCTCGTAATCAATCAGACCCAGATCGGTACAAAGATCCACGTGGTGCTTCGGCTCGAAATCAAATTCCGGCTTCTTGCCTACATAGCGCAAAGGCTCGTTGTTTTCCTTGCCTCCGGGGAGCAGGTCGCTGTCGGGCAGATTGGGCAGGCTGAGCATAGCGGTCTTAAACTCCACGCTCAGCTCCTTCAGCTGGGCGGCTTCGTCGGCGATAGAAGCGTCCAAAGCGATGGACTCAGCTTTGTTTGCCTCGATCTGGGCATCCAATTCAGCGGTGTCCTTGCCCTGCTTTTCAAAACCCTTCTTTTGACCGAAGAGCTTGCCGTTTTCCTTTGCCAGCTTGTTTTTTTTGGCGGTCTTGGTCTCGGTGGAAGTTTTCAGGCCGCGGATCTGTACGTCCAGCTCCAGAATTTTGTCCACCACTGCATCGCAGTCTACTTCTTTTGCCTTCAGGCCTGCCTTGACTGCGTCGGGATTTTCTTTGATTTTGCGAATATCTAACATAGTAACCTCTCCTTATTTACTCCACGACTTCGTAGTTGTCCGGTTCTTCCGGGATCACAAAAGCGCATACGATGTAGGCCAACAGACCGGTGCCGGCGCAGAGGACCAGCAGCGCCCATGCCAGACGGATAATGGTTGCGTCAATGCCAAAAAACTTAGCAACGCCGCCGCAAACACCGGCGATCTTTTCGTCGGTTTTAGAACGGTACAATTTCTTTTCCATATTTCTGCGCTCCTTATTTCTCTAATTTCATTAACGCATCCAAAAGGACCTGCAGATCCTCCGGACCGTAGAATTCCAGCTCAAAACGACCTTTGCGCTTGCCGTTAACGATTTTTACACCCCGGTTCAAGTGCTTGGATAATGTCTTTTCGCACTCCGCCACATAATCCACCGCTAAGGTGATGGTTTGTTGGGTCATGGCAGGTTTTTTAGAAAGATTCTTGCACAATGCCTCTGCCTGACGAACGGAAAGCGACAGATTTACGATTTTCTGGGCAGCGGCAAGCTGCGCCTTTTCCTCTTTCAGGGTAAGGATCGCCCTTGCATGACCGGCGGTTAACACGCCGCTTCGTACCATTTCCAAAACTTCCGGCGCCAGCGCCAGCAACCGCAAAGCGTTTGCCACTGCACTGCGGGATTTACCCACCTGACCGGCGGTGTCCTCCTGGGTCAGACCGTACTCGTCCATTAAGGTGCGGTAACCCAGCGCCTCTTCTACAGGGTTCAGATCCTGCCGCTGGAGATTCTCGATCAGCGCCAGCTCCATAGTCTTTTTGTCGTCAGCGTCGATCACCACAGCAGGCACTTCTGAAAGTCCCGCCAGCCGTGCTGCCCGCCAGCGGCGCTCACCGGCAATGATCTGATAATAGTCGCCGCCAAGCTGCCGCACCGTCAACGGCTGGATAATGCCGTGGGTGGCAATGGAATCCGCCAATGCCTGCAGCTCTTCCTCGTCAAAGTCCTGACGGGGCTGGTCGGGGTTGGGCTCGACCTTGTAAATAGGGAGGAGCTGATAGGGACTGTCGTTGGGGACTTCCCGGATGAAATCGTCACCCAGCAGTGCGCCCATGCCCCTGCCTAAACCTTTTTGTGTTGCCAAACGTATCACCTCTTATGTGTTGTTTCACGTGAAACATTAAATTTTCTTTCGAAATTCCTCGGCGATTGCCTTGTAGGCAGCTGCGCCCCGACTGCTGCGGTCGTATGCCGTCACCGGCAGACCATGGCTGGGCGCTTCTGCAAGGCGAATATTCCGGGGCACAACGGTGGCAAAAACTTTGCCGGGGAAGTGCCGACGAACTTCTTGCGCCACCTGGGTGGAGAAATTGGTGCGTCCGTCAAACATGGTCAGCACCACACCGAAAATGTCCAGACCCGGGTTAATGCGCTTTTTGATCAGTCGCAGGGTGGTCATCAGGTCAGCCAAGCCTTCCAGCGCATAATACTCGCACTGCACCGGCACTAAAATACCGTCTGCCGCCGCAAGGGCATTGACTGTCAGAAGCTCCAGCGACGGCGGGCAGTCAATAAGAATCAGGTCATACCGATCTTTTACGGAGTCCAGCGCCTTTTTCAGCCGGTAGTTGGGCGACTCCACAGATAAAAGCTCCACAGCGGCGCCGGCCAGGTCAGCCGATGCAGGCAGCACGTCGCCGAAGTTGGTGGGGACGATGGCGGCATCAGCCGTTACATCGTTAATAATCACATCGTAAACGCTGTTGCGCAGCCGGCGCTTATCTACACCCAGACCGGAGGTAGCGTTGGCTTGGGGGTCAAAGTCACACAGCAGCACCTGCTTGCCGGCCTCTGTCAGCGCTGCCGTCAGATTCACTGCCGTGGTGGTTTTACCCACACC
>JAZSQH010000021.1:0-5617 GCA_045537865.1 Faecousia sp.
GTGTCATGGCACGGATCGGTTCCGGTGTCAGCCCCACCCAGATGCACGCCCAGACCGTCGACGGCTTCAACCCCCTGGCAGTGATCGATGCCATGGAGCGCAACCTGGAGCTGCTGCGTAACGGCCAGGGTCCCGTCATGATGGAGACCATTACTTACCGTTTCTCCGGCCACTCCGTTTCCGTCCAGAACGCTTACCGCACCAAGGAAGAAATGGACGCCTGGAAGGAAGTTGATCCTCTGACCACCTATCCTGCTGCTCTGATCGAGGCAGGCGTGGCAACTCAGGAAGAGATCGACGCCATCCTGAAGGAGACCTCCGACCGGATGACTATGATCTGCAAGGCCGCTGCCGATCCTGTGTTCAGCCCCTACTGCGATTTCAAGAAGGACCCCGCCGTTGTGGAGCGCATTATGTTCTCCAACCAGAAGGCTGAAAAGCTGGACGACCGTGAGCCGCAAGTCACTGTTCCCAAGGAGGAGGCAGAGGGCTACAAGAAGATCAAGAGCAAGGAGCGCAATGTTGTGGACGCTGAGGGTAAGCCCGTGTCCAAGATGAAGCTGTACAACCTGCGTGATGCTCTGTCCGAGGTTATCTACGACCGCTTCTACGAGGATCCCACCATGATCGCTTATGGTGAGGACTGCCGTGACTGGGGTGGCGCATTTGCGGTTTACCGTGGTATGATGGACGCTCTGCCCCATACCCGTCTGTTTAACTCTCCCTTGGCAGAGGCTGGCATCGTGGGTACTGCAGTGGGTTACGCTCTGTCCGGCGGCCGTGCGCTGGTAGAGCTGATGTACGCTGACTTTATCGGCTGCGCCGGTGACGAGATCTTTAACCAGATGTCCAAGTGGCAGGCTATGTCTGCCGGTATCCTGAAAATGCCTTTGGTGCTGCGTGTTTCCGTGGGCTCTAAGTACGGCGCACAGCACTCTCAGGACTGGACTGCGCTCTGCGCGCATATCCCCGGTCTGAAGGTCTGCTTCCCCGCAACTCCCTGGGAGGCAAAGGGTCTGATGGAAACTGCTCTGCAGGGTACTGACCCGGTTGTGTTCTTTGAGAGCCAGAGAATTTACGATGTGGGTGAGCAGTTCCACGAGGGCGGCGTGCCTGCCGAGCGTTACGAGATCGAGATCGGCGATGTAAACAAGGTTCGTGACGGTAAGGATATCACCATTCTGACCATCGGCGCAGTGCTGTATCGTGCGGTTGAGGCTGCAAAGACACTGGCTGAAAAGTACGGCATGGAGGCTGATATCATCAACCTGCACTCTCTGTCTCCGCTGGACTACACCAAGATCTTTGAGTCTGTCCGCAAGACCAATAAGGTGCTGCTGGTGTCCGATGCCTGCGCAAGAGGCTCTTTCCTCAACGATGTTGCCCGCAATATCACCGAGCAGTGCTTCGACGATCTGGATGCACCTCCCGTTGTGGTTGGCGCAAAGAACTGGATCACACCTCCTTTCGAGTTCGACGAGTTCTTCTTCCCCCAGGCAAGCTGGATTCTGGATTCCATCCACGAGAATCTGGTGCCTCTGGCAGGTTATACCCCCAACGATACCTGCAGCGAGGAAGAAATGATCCGTCGTGCAAAGCTGGGTGTGTAAATGGAATTAAGACGGACAGCCAATGCAGGTGTACTGCTGAAGCTGGACGGTGTTTCGATCCTGCTGGACGGCGTATGCCGGGAGGTCAAACCCTACCCGGTAACGCCGCCTGAGGAACGGGCGCTGCTCAGTCAGTGCTGGCCGGATGTGGTAGCGTTTACCCATAACCACAAAGATCATTATGACCCCGCTTTCGCTGCCGAATTTGTGAAGCAGACCGGCGGGGTCATTTTAGGTCCGCCAGGGTTGGGGTCTATGCAGCCTTTGACAAAAGGCGGTGTGACCGTTACACCCATTCCCAGCCGCCACATCGGCGCAGCAGGGAAGACCACACCCCATGCCAGCTTTCTCATCCAAGGTACACGCTGTATTTGGTTTTTAGGCGATGCGTCCCCCAGCTTTTGGCGCAATAGATCGGATTTGCCAAAGCCGGACGTGCTGATCGTTCCTTATGCCTATGCCAACACTCCTGCCGGCTGGTCTGCCACCAAGACCTTGGGCGCAGAAACTGTGATTTTGCTGCACATGCCTCAGCGGAAGCAGGACACACTTGGCTTGTGGGATGCAGTGGAATCCGTGACGTCGGATGTTGTGATCCCGGCTATGTGCGAGGATATGATATTTTAAGAATAAAAACAGCGCTCTGCGATTTTTACGCAGGGCGCTGTTTGGCTATTTCCTACAAATAAAATGACATATAATTGTACTATTAGACGATAAAAAAACCTTTGTTTACCGAACATTTTATGGTATAATGTTTCCAACTGTAACTACGCATAAAATTCGGATAAATAACGAAATGAGGGTAGTGTATGAAACGTAGAATTTTAGCAGTTATCTGCGTGCTGGCAATCATGCTGGGTGTTATCGCATTCAGCACGGCTGCGCAGGAGGAAAAGGCCACATTCCGTGTTGGTTATGCCAAGGTGGACATTAACCCCTGGGTAGACCCGGCGGATCACAGCAAGGGTATTATGGTCGTTCCGTTGGACAGCCTGGGCAACCCGGAAAACCGGTTTTCTTTTGGCCTTGCCGATGACGACGGTGTAGCAGGCAAGCAGGACACAGAGGGCTTGTGGAGCACCTGTATTGCGGTGACCGATGACGACGATAATACTATGCTGTTTATTTCCTGCGACGCTATCAAAGTGCAGGATGAAATTGTAGAGCAGATTCGTACGGGCATTATTGCGGAGCTGGGCAGTGATGTGATTGCTGAGGATCAGATCATGATCAATGCCAGCCACAGCCACTGCACCCCGGCATTAGCCGGCTATACAGAGGCAGGCTTGCAGAAAGCACAGGGAACAGAACTGGGCTCTCAAATCTGGGCGAATTCCCAGACCTACAAGGCTCGTTTCATTGAAAACGCCATCGCTGTTGCGGTGGAAGCTATGGCAGATCGCCAGGTAGCATCTGAAGTCAAAAAGACCCAGGTGGATGCCAGCGATGTGTTTGTCAGCGACCAGTATCCCAACGGTATTGCCCTCAACGGCGTCAAGCACTACATTAACACCGGTAGTCTGAAGGAAAACTACTCCTATGTTGACGGTGTGGAGACCTTCGACGATGTTCAGACCTGGTATTCCGGCGCGAACTTTGGCTGTGACAGCGTCAAACCCACGCAGCAGTACAGAGCAGAGGGTTTGGATATTAAGACCACCTATGCCGCCATGGGCAAGTACTATATCCAGTCCAAGGAGCATGTCAGCGAGTCTAATGACACCATGTACATGCTGGAGTTCCGGTTTGACGAGAGTCTGGACAAGGATACCATTATGATGGCCAACTGGCGTGGTCACCCGCTGAATCATTATTTGGACGAGGATGCGGACGGCAACGTATTGGAGAATCCCGAACATATTCTCTATTACAACTACGCGGCAAGATCCGGTAACGCCGGCTATGTTCTGAAGAACCGGACGCACTACATCAGCAGTGACTATGTCAATGCATTCCGCTGCGCTATGAAAGAGCAGGGTTATGACGTTTCCTTTATTCAGGGCGCTGCAGGCAATATCAGCAACAGAAGCTATGCCTATACCAATGACGAAAACGATGAATGGGGTGGCAATATTGCCTGGGATCGTTTCTGGAGCGACGGATCTTTGGAGGAAACTCACGGTATTTCCACAGACGAAATCAATATAACTGCATTTGGCAAGCTGCTGGCAGAGGTGTCCTGCAATACCGAGCATAAGACAGTGGAAGTTTGCACCCCCGGCACGATCAAGAATAAGCAGGTGCGTTATGCCATGCCGATCCAGGAATTTGACGTCGATTTTGATGACCCAGATGTGATGGAGGCATGGATGGCTGCCTATCAGGATGCCGAGGCCAATGCAGTCTACTATCCCTATTCCTATACACACACAAACGGCATAGTTTGCACATTCTCGTCAAGCTACCACGTCAGTGGTGTTAAACTGCGACTGCTATGGCGCACCGGCGGACGTACCCAGGATGATAATTTTGCCGAAATGGAACTGGATACCGTTATGCTGGGTGAGCAGATCGCTTTTGTAACGGCGCCTGCTGAAATTTTTGACTATTACGATGCCGACAAATCTACCGCTCCGGAGGATAACGACTGGCTGCTGCTGAATAGCCAGATCAACGGCGGCAGCTACGGCACACCCTTTGTTATGGGTTATACCAACGGCTATCATAATTATGTGCCCAATACTTTGGCCTACGAATACAACAACTTGGATGTTGGTGCAGGCACTATAGCCAATGTGGGCGTGGGTGCGTATGAGGCTGTCATTGCCCAGTCGGCCTGCGGCAGTGGCGAAGATATGATTGTGGAATTGAGCAAGCTCCTGCAGTATGTGAACGGTGTGTCTGAAATCAAAAATAAAACATACTATTGCGAAGCTTGTGATCAGGTTGTAGAGTGGGAGCCGTTGCTTGCTTCTAATAATGGCGAGGCATATTGGTACACCGGCCACTACTATCTGTACGAGGATATGAACACTGCGGAGACTCGCACCAAGCGTATTGCCGCCAACGCAACTGTCTGCCTGGATCTGAATGGCAAGCAGCTGAAAACTACCGACCGTAAGTTCGGTAGAACATTTGTGGTAGAAGCCGCCGCAAAGCTGAATATCTATGATAGCTCCCAGGAAAAGACCGGTCTGATCAGCGGTCAGGGTCAAGTGGCTGGCTACAATGCCAACAATCAGGCATACACCTACGAAAATGGTGGCGTTATTTACCTGCAGGGCAGATCGGTTGTAAACCTGTACGGCGGCACCATCGAACGCAGAATTGTGAAAGACCCCTATCACACAGCTAGCTATAATACCACCGGAGGCTACTACAAGTACAACGAATACCTGACAGTTGGACTTGGCGGCACGGTCTATATCAGCAATAATGCACACTTCAATGTCTATGGCGGCACGGTTAAGGACGGCATGGCGGTTACGGGAGGCGATTGCGTTTACGTACATGCGGCTTCCGGGTTAAACGGCTATGTACAGTTGTCCGGCGATGCAGATGTTGATGAAATCTACTTCAAGTCCACTGCGCCTCAAAATTGCCTGACTGTCAGCGGTACATACACCGGCAGAGCGGCATTGCTCCTGCAAAGCGCCCAGAAAAATCAGACTATCGGTACACTTGTGGATAACGGCGATGTTTCCGCTGCGCTGATTTCCATTGTCAACGATACCGGTCTGTATGCAGCTGCTGATGGCGGCAATCTGGTGATCACCGATGAAATGCCTGCGGCAGCTGCGGTGGTCAACGGCGATAAGCTGTATCCCACCTTGCAGGATGCCATCGACGATTACACTTCCGGCGTGATCGAGCTGAATACTGCGGTTACCGGTACAGTGACTGTGCCTGAAAACAAGACGGTAACCGTTGAGCTGAATGGCTTTGACCTTAACAATGTGGTGGCCAACGGCACACTGTACGTCAAGGATTCCGAGACGGACGATTTTGATGTCAGCGACGGTAAATACGGCAAGATCACCGGTCAGATCACCGGCGATGTGCAG
>JAZSQH010000042.1:0-6119 GCA_045537865.1 Faecousia sp.
AATGCTGCTTGCGCCCAGATCAAGGCATATCTTGGACCCTGGCCCAGGGCATTGGAGTCTGCCGGATTGAAACAACCCAAAGAAAAAAAGTAACCGAATAGCATAAGAAAGGACGATTCTATTATGCGAACTACCAAAAAATTTTTGAGTATGATCCTCGCCTTTGTTATGGTGCTGGGTTTGCTGCCCGCCACCGTCTTTGCAACAGGAGCTCAGGAGGATGTTATCTATCTTTCCATTAGCTTTGACAGCAACTATATTGACGATAAGAATGGTAATCCCATTGCCTATGTTCCTGTCCCTATGTCCGCAATCGAAGCTGTCGATCTAACCGAGTACGGTCTGGACAATATGCTCTACGATGCAGATGGCGACGGAAATTATGAAACCACCGCACTGCAGCTTCTGATCTATGCCCACGAGGAACTCTACGGCGGTGACTGGAGCGAAGTTAATTTTGATGCACTGCCCGGAAGCTCCTACTTCGCAGGAGGCATCTTTGGATTTACTGAAAACCTGGTGTATTTCCATAATGGAGATTTTCCTATTAGAGCCGAGCAAAACGATTCCAGCATAATCACCGGTGCGACTTCTGATGAGATTGTATTGGAGGCTGGTGACTTCCTAGATGTAGCCAGCTTTAGCTGCTATGGCTTCCTGTGGGATCAGCTAGGCGGCTTCCACCTCTTTGCTGATGAAGAAGGCAACTACACCCACGATTATGCCACAACCGCAGGTGAGGTACTTACCGTAAAACTAAAACATTCCTTCTGTGACCTCATGTATGGTCAGTCCTGGGTGAAAGATGCTACCGACTATGAGATTTTCTATGGCACCACCTTTGGCGAAGCGGAAGGTTCTGTTGTGACCGACGAGAGCGGCTGCGCCGATATTACATTCCCTAACGCAGGCATCTATTATGTATGGTGCGAAGGTGGTCACGGTGATGAAATGTCCCATAGTAGTTGTGACTATTATTTTGAAAACGGCGAGGCGTGTATCGTTTCTTCTCCTGCTTTCGCCAAGGTAAATGTTACTGGCGCAGCCGCTCCGGAGCAACCCCGGCAGCCGCAAGATGTTTCTGCCGTACTAAATGCTACGATGGCACAGCTTGCCGCAACCGTTACGGAGCCTGCTTTTGGTACCAATGCCGGTGAGTGGACGGTGTTCTGTCTGGCCCGTGGCGGCTACTACGCAAACGATAGCCAGTATTTTGCTGACTACTATGACAGGATCGTGGAGTATGTCAACGCAACAGTACCCACGGTTACGAAGGATGACGTAGTTATGCACGGCGCGCTGGATAAGAACAAGTCCACTGACAATTCCCGTTTGATCATGGCGCTGGCTGCTATCGGCAAGGATGCTACCTCCGTAGGAAACTGGGACTTGGTGGAGGCTTACAGCGCCAACGGCATCAACTGGATTCGAAAGCAAGGTTTGAACGGCCCTATTTGGGCGCTGATCGCATTGGATTGCGGCAGTTATGAAACCAGCGATCCTACCATCCGCCAGCAGTGTGTGGATGCCATCGTTTCTGCCCAACATAATGACGGCGGCTGGTCTTTGGTTACCGCTAAGGCACAGCCTTCCAATGTGGATATCACCGGCATGACGCTGACTGCTCTGTACCCCTATCGGGATCAGCCTGCGGTAGCTGCAGCTTGTGAGACCGCATTTAACTGGCTGTCTGAAAGCCAGCTGGATAATGGTGGTTTCCCCTATGGCCAGGGCGAGACCTCTGAAAGCTGCGCTTGGGCTATCGTTGCAACTACTATGTGGGGCATCAACCCCGATACCGACTCTCGCTTTATTAAGAACGGAAATTCTGCAATTGACAATCTTCTGACCTACTATTTGGAAGACGAGGCCATGTTTGAACACGGCAGAGGCGCAGGCGCAAACGCCATGGCCACCGACCAGGCAACCTATGCGCTGGTTGCCTATGACCGCTTTATCAAGGGCAAAGCTGCTTTGTACGACTACTCCGATGTAACCGCCGAAGAGGATACAGTCGTTCAGGGTAAACCTACTGCAACTCTGGGTCTACCTGCCCAGATCACTGACGATGTGGGCAAGACCTTCAATGCGGTCATTACCCTGGATCAGTGGGATAATGGTGCAGGCTATAAGCTGATCGATATGGTAGTCAATGTTCCTGAAGGCCTGAGTGTTACCGGTGTGACTGCCGGCAGTCGTTTGACTGGCGGTGAGATCAGTTACCATTTGGATGAAGAAGGCAAGCTGCGTGTCGTCTATTTCGATTCAAACACCCACAACGATCTTACAGTTGTCAGCAATGCAGAGGGCAACACATTCCCCGCGCAATTCTTTACCATTACTTTCCAGGTGGATGCCGCAAATGTAGGCGAGCAGAAAGCTGTCAGCATCGGTGGTATGTCTATTAAGAAAACCTCCGACTCCAGCGATGATAGCGCAATGGTAGTTGTAAACACCACTACTGCCGCAGGTAGTATTGTAGTTGTTAAGGGTATTTCCTATAGCGCAGTGTGCTTGTACACCGGTGATGATATTGACCTGATTCCCGCTACCCAAAAAGCCGTTGCTGTGTCTGTTGTTGGTATTGAAAACGCTACTAAGTTGACCTATAACGACGGCACCAACCAGTACATCTTTAAGTACAGCGCAGAGATCTCTGAAAAGACCGGTGTTGCTACCTATGTGGCGTTGGTGGATGCTACCATCGACATGGCGCAGTTTGCAAATAAGTTGAACTTCACTTTGACTGAGGATGCTGCGGCCCAGATAACCTTTGGCGATACCAACGGTGACGGCGTGATCAACGCACAGGATGCCTTAAACACAGTGGATGCTTGGCTCCGCAAGGGCGATGCACCTACCGACGATCAGATCCTCACCTTGAACGTCAACGGTGATTGTCGCATCAACACCTTCGATGCTCTGGGTATCGTGGAGAAGTTTGTGGATGGCAGCGACTTGGGTGTTGTTACCAAGGCCGCAACCATTACTACCAATCCCTAAAAACTTATGGGCGGGGTTTATCCCCGCCCACTTTGAGGAGTGTTTCTATGAAAAAGTTTCTTAAAAAAAGATGGCCATGGATTGTGGCAGCTGTGTTCTTGATCGCAGCAATTGTCTTGCTGTTGGTGCGGTGTGGCGTTGAGCCTGTCGTAAGTAAACCTACCTTGACCGTGGAAACACCTCAAAAACTCTCCGCAAACCAAACAGATGAATTCACTTTGGATGTGACAATTTCTTCTTTAGGAGATGCTCGTTATCCCGCTATGAGTATGAGCATCGCCTTTGATTCTTCCAGACTGGAATTTCTGGGCGTGGACGAAGGCAATATTTTTATTTTGAGTGACGAAAACAGTACCGGTCAGCAGCTTCCCGATTGGAGCTGCAATGTACAAAGCAGCAATGATACCGGTCTTATTAACATTATGTATTTGGATATGACCGGTGGCAGAAACGCTTTTACAAAGGAATTATTGGCAGAGGACTACAATGTGGTGCTTCGGCTAAAATTCCGTCTTCGGGGCAGTGTAAGACCCGGCGATGTTCTTGATTTGATCGTGGAGGATGCGGTGTTTGCCGCATCCGACGAAGCGCAAAGTCTTGCTATGACCACGGACACCCTGAAGGTCAAAAACGGCAGACTTGTGATTGGAGACTAACTATGAAACGACTACTCAGCCTATTACTGGCTTTTATCATAATGCTTTCCCTTTGCGCCTGCCAGGGCAACTTCGGCAGTGTGAATCTGAACGATTCTATTGAAATTCCCGAGGATGGTGTGATTAATGAAAGCATCATTAAGCGAATCAAAAACGAAAATGCTATCGGTGTTTTTACTGGAGAATCCAATGGCTTGCGCTATGAGTGGACGATCTTCGGCAGCGATATTACCGAACCAACTCAGATCAATCTGGGTGTACAGATTAGTAAGACTACCGAAGGCGATATTCAAGTTATTCTTCGTCAAGTAAGAGCTTTTGGTTTTTCTGCTTTGCTGTCCATATATCTGGATGAACAATGGAATGCCCAGAGCGCAACTGCGTATGCAGGCAAGGATGCTTTTGCGTCGGTTTCCGTTACCGGCAGCAAAACAACCATTCTGAATCTTACTTTGGATGGTTCTGTGGATGGTTTTGAGATTCGCCCGGATGCAGCTCCGGAGGACGAAGAGGAAACAACAGGGGCGGAAGAAACACAACCCAATCAGGCACCTACTACTCCCGTTGGCGGACAGGATGATTATCTCTCTAAACCGGAGCAAAATGGCGGTAAGGATAAGTATAATACCGATCCTGTCCCGGAAGGCAAACCCCAGCCGGTAGAGCCGGAGGATCAGGATGTAGATAAAGAAAAGACTTACACCTGTACTTTCTCTATCGAGTGCTCCACTATTCTGAATAACTTAGGAATGCTTGATCCGGATAAGCTGGAAATGGTGCCCTCCGGCGGTGTTATTCTTAAAAAGACCACGGTAACTTTCTATGAAGGAGAATCCGTATTTGATGTTCTCCAGCGACTCTGTAAGGAAAAGGGAATCCACTTGGAATCCTCTTGGACGCCCATCTACAACAGTGCCTACATTGAGGGTATTCACAATCTGTATGAATTTGATTGCGGTGAATTGTCCGGCTGGATGTACCGGGTCAACGGTTGGTATCCCAACTACGGCAGCTCCCGGTATCAGCTGAAAGATGGCGACACCGTGGATGGCGGTTTACCTGCGATTTGGGCAACGATATTGGCGGCGGTTATGCTGTCGGAGGATAAAATGCAAGATCGATTTGCTAAATATCACCCATTGGTGAACTTTCTGTATTTCACCTTGGTAATTGGTTTTTCCATGGCGCTGAATCACCCCTTAGCACAAGGAATTTCTCTCGTGTGTGCGATCATTTATGCGGTGCAGGCAGAGGGGAAGAAGGCAGTGCTGTTTACGCTCAAATGGTGTCTGCCTATTATGCTGCTGACGGCATTTATGAACCCTGCTTTCAGCCACGAGGGTATAACCATTCTGCTGTATTTTCCCACGGGAAATCCGCTGACATTGGAGAGCATCCTTTACGGTCTGTCCGCAGGAGCGATGCTGGCAACGGTGATGCTGTGGTTTCTGAACTTCAACCGGGTCATTACCTCCGACAAGTTCATCTATCTGTTCGGTCGCATTATCCCGGCAATGTCACTGGTACTGAGTATGACCCTGCGGTTTATCCCCAAGTTTAAGGCACAGATGGATGCAGTAGTGGACACGCAGAAAAGCATCGGCAGAGATATTTCGGAAGGCAGTTTTTGGCATCGTACCAAAATCGCCATTACAGTGCTGTCCATTATGGTTACCTGGGCACTGGAAAATGCCATTGAAACTGCCGACAGTATGAAAAGCCGTGGCTATGGCCTAAAGGGGCGTACCGCCTTTTCTATCTACCGCTTTGATGATCGGGATAAGATGGCGCTGCTTTACTTGGGTTTCTGCGGTTTCTACCTGCTTTCGGGCGTGATCGTTTCTGCCTTTGGATTCCGGTATTTCCCCAGCATCCGCTATATCGGTCTGAATGCCATAACCCTTTCTTTTCAGTTTGTTTATTTGATTTTGTGTTTGATGCCCGTGGTGCTGAACTACTTAGAGGAGAGAAAATGGAAAGCTATTCATTCAAAAATGTAGATTTTACATACCCGGAGGGCGAGAAGAAGGCCCTTCGGAACATATCCTTTACGGTTCAGCAAGGTGAGTTTGTGATCCTCTGCGGCCCTTCCGGCTGCGGCAAGTCCACACTTCTGCGGCATTTGAAATCCTGTTTAACGCCCCACGGTCTGTTCTCCGGTGAGATTCGGTATCAAGGAACACTGCTTTCCGAACTGTCACAGAGGGAGCAGGCACAGCAAATTGGCTATGTGCTGCAATCTCCGGAAAACCAGGTGGTCACCGACAAGGTTTGGCATGAACTGGCCTTTGGCTTGGAAAGCTTGGGCTACGATACCCCCACCATTCGCCGCCGTGTGGCTGAGATTGCCGCCTTCTTCGGCATTGAGAATTGGTTTTACAAGAATGTCACCGAGTTATCCGGTGGTCAGAAGCAACTGCTGAGCCTTGCTTCCGTCATGGCGATGCAGCCGGGTGTGCT
>JAZSQH010000014.1:0-67032 GCA_045537865.1 Faecousia sp.
CGATGCAGAGATGAAGTAATTTATACTTCTCTTACACAGAAAGAACAGTCGCCAGAAATGGCGACTGTTTTTAATATCACCAGCTAATCGGAGGAAGTCGGATCGTAGCCATGTCGTTCTGTGAGCCAAGGAGTTGTAGTGGGGATTTGTCTTCCTAAGACCGCTTGGCCTCCGACTTGCTGGCGCCGATGCAGAGATGAAGTAATTTATACTTCTCTTACACAGAAAGAACAGTCGCCAGAAATGGCGACTGTTTTTAATATCACCAGCTAATCGGAGGTCTGTATGGAATCCATTATTGCTTTGTTTGATACATTCGGAATCGACTTCTACACATTTTTGAAAGCTGCGCTGATCCTTTTGATCGGAACGCTGCTTTTCAGCACTGTCGGTCGTTTTGCATTTGGTAAACGTTCTGTGCTAAGTAATGCAGTTTCATCTGTATTTGGAATTATATTCATCTATGCGGTATCTGTGGTGTTGCGCAGCGCCGGTGCCCAGTATAGCACCTTGATCGCCCCCCTGCCCTTTGTGAGCATATCCGGCGATACAATGACATTATTTTCATTTGCCGGCGCGCATTATACCACCATATGCTCCGAAGTGCTGAGTATGATTTTTCTTGCCTTTCTGGTAAACCTGGCTGATGGCTGGTTGCCGAAGGGAAAAAGTATTTTCGGCTGGATATTTTTTCGGTGTTTGACTGTGGTTGTCGCCTATATTCTGCATTTAATCGTTGTTGGATTGTTTGCCACCTATCTCCCGGAAGGCATTGTAATCTATGCGCCTGTAATTTTGTTGGCATTACTGCTTGTCCTTATTCTCACCGGCGCACTAAAGATTGTTGTTGGTGCACTACTCAGCACCGTTAACCCCATTATCGGCGGTCTCTACACTTTCTTCTTTGCTACTGTTATTGGCAAACAAATAACCAAAGCAGTGCTGACAACTGCTTTCCTAAGCGGACTGGTGATCGCACTTCGTTATATTGGTGTAAGCGTGATCTCTATTGTCAGTACCGCACTGGTTGCATATATCCCTATCATGCTCATCTTGGTGGTGCTTTGGTACATCCTGCGCCTGATATTCTGACAAAAGCCCACATCCTGCTGGATGTGGGTTTTATTTGACAATCATATATGATAGTGTTATGATGTTTTTAATAAATTGTTAAAACTCACGACCATGCCATGATGGCAGTGGATGATGTCCATGTAGTATATAACAGCAAACACATAGATCGGAAACAAGGCTATATCATTGTAATGGATTCCCTGACTGTTGTGCGCGTAACTGATGTGTAACTTGGTAATGGAGCAGTTATCCCTGGCGGTTTGGCACGCGAATAAAGGTAGATTTAGTAGTGCCCAATGACGTTGAATTTAAGCTTATCAATATGCTAATGACATAAAATGAGGATTTATTATGAAAAGACAAATCTGCTTTATTCTTTCTGTTCTACTGCTCCTGCTTTGCGGATGTAGTCACCAGCCCATATCTGATGCAAATAATTTCCAGGTTCCATCGCCTATGGCCTACCCGGATTATTCAGTCAGTGATAACCCCACAACGGACGAGCTCAGAGAAACTGCCGTCCTGGCTATGCGAGATCTGCTGAGCATCCAATGGACACCTGCCGCCGGCATCTCCTATTATAACACCGCCGGCAGAGATAAGCAATTTGACTACGAAGCAGGCACAACCTATGGCGGTCTTTTGTACACCGGCGCAGGCTCCGGTCTGTTCCAATTCCTGGAATATTACGACACCGAAACCGGCATTCTGACATATCCCGGAACAGGTGACGAACTGCGCAAAGCCATCGGCAGCGGCTGTGCCGACTCTTTACTGTGGAGTTGGGGTACAGTTGCCAACTCTTTCTCCAGCGGCTATTACCCCAGCGTTATGGTGCAGAAAAACGGTTATCTCCCCGTGGGCAACTACACCTACGACCCTGACCTGACCAGTTATTATCTGCAATCTACACATGATATTATTCAGGCCAACGGCACAGATGTGATGCTGGATGCCTACACAAAGGTCCTGCCTGCAGATGCGCTAATCTCCAGTTCTGTTGACCACGCAATGATGGTCATTGAGGAACCGGTGGTATTCTACAATGCAGATGGCACTATCGATCAGCAAAAAAGTTATATTATGATCCAGGATCAACGAGGCGGCAAGACCTCCAAAAAATTCTACGAAATCATGGACGGCGATACAACAGTCTATTTTAATAGCGCAACCGCATTAAAAATGGACTTTGCCACTTTGATAGAAAAGAATTACATCCCGGTAACCATTGCAGAATTCACCGGCGCAAAGCCGTACGAAAAGCCCACAGTAACCACGCAAGGCAAAGAATGTACCGAGTTTAAGGATCTGCAAAATGTCATGCTGGAATCCAACTATCCCATCGCCTTTATCCGTGCTGTTCTTGTTAGTAAAAATGGTAATGAAACGGAATTGGATAAGATTCTGTTCCACGGTGCAAACGGCGAAGGCCCGGCTAAAACCTACAATCTCAGCCAGTGGGAAACCCTGCACACGCTGGAAACAGTAAATTATGCATCGATCAAGATTGAAGTTGTTGTTTCCACCGGTGAACGCTTTGTCCCCATCCAAGTTAGATTGTCATAAAATAATGCCCAACCTTATAAAAGGTTGGGCATTATTTATGCCTTTTCTACAGCTGCGATCACATCATTAACAGCATCGGTATTAATAGACTCCATCTTGCCGCTATCGTAGCTTTCTGCGACCTTGGGATCGATCGGCAGTCTTGCCAGCACCGGCAGTCCAAAGGCATCTGCCACCTCATCCAGCTTGCTCTGACCAAATACGTTGATCCGCTTGCCGCAATCCGGGCATTCCAGATAGCTATAGTTCTCAACAAAACCGAGAACAGGAATGTGCATCATGTTTGCCATTTTGACAGCCTTGGCAACGATCATAGAAACCAGATCCTGAGGGCTGGTAACGATCACGATACCATCTACGGGCAAGCTCTGGAACACCGTCAGGGGCACATCACCGGTGCCGGGAGGCATGTCCACAAACATATAATCCACATTGTCCCAGATCACATCTGTCCAGAACTGCTTGACTGCGCCGGCAATCACCGGGCCACGCCAAACCACCGGATCGGTACTGTTGTCCAATAATAAATTAATGGACATGACCTGAATGCCGGTTTCTGTCAGCGCAGGGTTAATTCCCTCTTCTGTAGCGCCCTGACACTCATTAACGCCAAAAGCGGTGGGCGCAGACGGGCCGGTAATATCTGCATCCAGGACTGCAACACGCTTTCCCTTGCGGGACATAGCAACAGCCAGCATGGAGGTAACGGTGGATTTACCCACACCGCCCTTGCCGGATACAACTGCAATCACTTTCTTAACGCTGGCCTTGGGATTCAATTCTGCCAGCAAGCTTTCCGCCTTACGGTCTGCGCAATCGCTGCCGCAAGAGGAACAATTTCCACTACAACCACTCATATTTTCTCGCTCCTTCGCTATTGATCTTTGCTATTATAGTGCAATCTGTAAAGGGTGTCAACCTTCGGTCTGCGCTTGCTCCCACTGCTCCATCAGTTCCAGCAACACACCCTGCGCAGATTCTTTCTCACCCAAAAGTCGGGCAAGTTCCTGGTAATCTGCCGCAGCCACTTCAATGGCAGCATCCAGCTGGGAAATCAGCATTTCCTGCTTCTCGATCTCACGTTCCAATCGTCGAACCAGCTTATCTGTTTCCTTTGTGCCACCCTTTGGTTTGGACTGTTTCGGCTTTTGCTGTGGTTCCTCCGGCACACGGAGCATCGCCTCTCGTTCCATGATTGAACGGTATTTGCTGTATCCGCAACGGAAATCACGAATCTTGCCGTCCTCCAACAACCAAACTCGCTCGGCGAATTTCTCAATAAAATACCGGTCATGGGAAACAAAAAGCAGCACACCCTCAAATTCCTCAATAGCAGCTTCCACCCACTCACGGGACGCAATATCCAAATGGTTGGTAGGCTCGTCCAGCACAAGCATGTTGATTTTCTCATCCATCAGCATACACAGCCGCAGACGGGACTGTTCACCACCGGAAAGCGTATTTACGGTTTTGAATACATCCTCACCCTGGAACAGAAATGCGCCCAGACGGTCACGTGCCATCTGCGGAGTGTAGTTTTTTTTATAAAGTATGGTATCATACAGACTACGTTCCGGGTGGTCGAAATGTATGATCTGCGGCAAATATCCCCATTTGACCGTTGGGCCAAAACGAATCTTTCCCTGACAGTTATCTTCCCCCAACAAACACTTAATAAACGTAGATTTTCCGGCGCCGTTATCGCCCAAAAGCGCAATACGCTCGCCGCCCTCCACCTTTAACTCCACATCAGAAAATAAAGTCCGCTCTCCAAAGCCTTTAGCAACCGACTTCATTTCAAATACCACATCGCCGGAAAAATCTTTTTCACCGAATGTTGCTTTCATTGTTTTTGCTTTGGTGGGACGTTTTGTTTTCTCAATACGTTCCATGCGATGCTGAATGGACATAGCTCTGCGATAGAGCGTACGGTTGTTAATACCCCAACCTTTCATTCGTTCCACCGTATAACCAAGCTGCTTTAATTTCGCCTGCTCCTGCTCGTATTGCTTCATTTGCAGGTCGAAGCGTGCTTGTTTTTCATCAATATAGAACGAATAATTACCGGAATACAGCTCCGCATGACCGTCCACGATCTCCACCACACGGTCAACAACCCGATCCAGGAAGTAACGGTCATGGGATATAGTTAATACCGTTCCCTTAAAATTGTTGATATATTCCTCCAGCCACTCAACACTTTTCAAATCCAAGTGGTTGGTAGGCTCGTCCAAAAGCAGAATGTCTGTTTTTTCCAGCAAAAGTCTTGCCAGATTCATCCGGGTCTTTTCACCGCCGGACAAACTGTCAAACTCCTGACTGCGCTGCTGTTTTGTAATACCAAGTCCGTTGCAAATCTTATCGACCTGCACATCCATATCGTAGCCGCCGCCGGATTGGAAACGGTTAGAAAGATCATCGTACTGCGCCAGTTGCTCACGAGAAGCGCCATACGCCATTTCCCGCTCCAGCAGCATCATTTTCTCTTTCATGCGCATCAGCGGCACAAAGGCAGAACGCAGTACATCCTCCACCAAATAGCCTGCAGGAAACCGGGGGATTTGTGAAATCAAGCCGATCCGCTTATGGGGATTGACATATACCTCACCGTCGTCATAATCCATTTGACCGGTAAGAATATTAAAAAGCGTTGTTTTTCCGCAGCCATTTCTGCCGAGAATAGCAACACATTCCCCTTCTTGCACCTCAAAGCTGACACCGTCCAGCAGATTCTCTCCGATGACAAAGAACTTTGTTAAGTTTTTGACCGAAATATCTACCATGTTTTACTCCAAAATTAAAGTGAATCTACGAACTGCTGCAATTCGTCCCGTGTAAACAGAACATTTAAAGCCTGCAACATAGCATTGCTACTCATGTGTTCCGGCAATTCCAAGTGCTTCAAAAGCGCCAAACGCTTGGCTTTGCTGTCGGCAGTTCCGGATAAACCCATAAAATACAGATCCGTTTTTGTGATTGGTTCACAATTTATTTCCGCAGAAGCATCTGCAAAGGTAACACCTGCACGCTCAAGAGAGCGCAGAATGATCTCCGGGGTCATGCCCTCAACGCCCAGCTTGCCCTCTTTACCCGGCGCATCTTTTCTGCGTTCCTTGCCGGGAATATCCGGAATATAGGCATGCTTAAGATAGGCACTGTCAATCGAACTTTTCAGATAATTTCGAATCACAAAGCCTGCGCCGTCAGAATCCGTAAAAACCACTAAGCCACGCATTTTTGCCACCCGTCGCAGCAGCGACAACTGATCGGCATCGTTCATAATACCAAAACCGTTGGTCTCAAAAATCGGAGCATCTATGATCTGAGAAAGAGTGTTCTTATCATAACGCCCCTCTACTACGATCGCCTCACGGATCTTAACCATTTCGTGCCTCCTGAGACAAACGGAGGATCAGCACCTCCAGAAGCCGCTCTGCATCATCGTGAGAGGTTTTTAGCTGTCTGTCAGTTTCCATTACCAACTCTGCCGCCAAGGCGCAGAACCGGGCAGAGAAGCGTCTGGCAGTTTCCATGGTCTTTCGTGCGGGATAGTCTTTCAAACCGGTGAGCTGGGAAAGTTCATAGGCATTTTTGCCGTTATCCAGCAATGTGCGGGCAACACCTAAACGGCGGAAATGCATGCCAACTGCACCAAGAATCGCAATGGGTTCTTGCTGCATCTTTAACAGTTGATCCAGCTTTTCCAACGCAGCGCCGTACTCCCCTGCGCCTAAAAGGTCAGTCATCTCAAACGCTACCGCATCCATAACCGGCTCAGTAACCGCATCGATATCACTTCTGACGATGGTATCGCTGTCAGAATAGGCGCAAATCTTGGCAATCTCGCCGGTGAGCGCCGTCATTGTACCGCCGGTGATGTCGATCAGGTGGCTGCACAGCTCCGGTTGAATTTTCTTTCCGTTGGCAGCAAAGTGCCGCCCAACCCATGCAATCAGATCCCGATATTCCTGCTTGGGGAATTCCACGATGCTTGCAGATGCCTGAATTGCATCCCAAAGCTTTTTCAGCCGCTTATCCGGCTTCCACTGCACGGTTTCAAAGGTAAATATCACCGTACAATATTCGCCGATATCTGCCACCAATTCAGCGATCTTTGTCCGATCTGCTTCCGGCAGCTTAAAAATATCAATATCATCTACCCAAACAAAGGTATGCTCCGCCATCATCGGCAAGCTTTCCACTGCATCTGCCAATGTTTGCATATCAAAATTTTCTTTGGTCAGCTTGTGATAGTTAAAAGATTCCGTCAATGGGTCGACCAAAAGATTCCTTAGTTGGTTCAGATAATGATGGAGCAAAAATACCTCCTCGCCATGGAATATATACAAACGCCCGGGGTTCTTTTCCCGGATTGCTGTTTTTAGCATCTGAAGTTCGTTATTCTGCGTTTGTTCCTTTGCCACGGTAGCTCACCCCCGAATAATAATTGTTCGATCCATGTCTGTTCGCCAAATACTACAACCGAACATTTCCAACCGGTTAATCACCTCGTCAGACGGATGTCCGTGGGAATTGTCTGCGGATACACTGATCACGGCGACCTCCGGTTTTGTAGTATGTAATAATTCCAGTGATGTGGAATATTTTGAGCCATGGTGTCCCACCACAAGCACATCCACATCCGGAAGATCTGAAGTTGCCAGCAACGTTCGTTCGCCTGCCATGCTTCGGTCTCCGGTAATCAGTATATCACATTTTTCCTTATGAAACAAGACACACAAACAGCTTTCGTTGTTTGCCGTCTCGCCCAATGCCGGATATAGTGAAATTTTAGAATCACCATGCTCCAAAACCATTGTTTCAGCAACCCAGACGATGCGATCGTTGTACCGCTGGGTTAGCATTATCCGACATTCTCCATCATCCGGAACGTCCGGCAGATACAGCTTCTTTACCTGAATTCTGGACATAAGCAGTTCCACACCGTCAGTATGGTCTGTATCATAATGGGTAAGGATCAATCCATCCAAAGAAGTGATACCCTGACTGAGCAGATATGTAGCAGCCTGATCCGCTGCAATTTCACCGGTATCACCGCCGCAATCTACCATATAATTTTTACCCGCACTCTGCCAGATCAAGCACTGTCCCTGACCCACATCCAAAGCCGTAAACCGATAGGAATCCAGCAGTGGTTCAATCCAGGAAACAGCGATGGTTAAGCACAGAGAAGCCGCAAGGCAAGCTGCCATAATCGCCGGATGCTTTCTTCTGCCAAGTATAAATATCGCCAGTAGCACATAGCAAAAAGCAAGCCAAAGAACAACATAGATACTGCAGGTATACAACGCTGATAACGGCAACCGGGACAACAGCTGGGCGACCCAGCGGATATAACGGATCGGCCATGCAAATATCCATGCAGTCACATTGGCTGCGCCGCTCCACACAAGTCCCAGCATGCAGACTAATACGATTCCGTAGAACACAAAGGAGACCAACCATAGGGTCAGCAAATTGGTTAGTACACCGACCAAACTAACCGTGCCGAAATAAAATGCGCTGAGCGGTGTGGTAACCACCATTGCACTCAATGTTATGGATATTGAGGTAACTGTCCAACGAAGCACTTTGCCGATCCATGTTGGATCTTTGGTTTTCGGCACAAGCCGGCAAAAGAAATCGTGGAGCTTTTGATAAAACAGAAATATGCCGATCAAACAACCTACAGAAAGCTGGAAGCTGACAGAAGTGATCGTCAGCGGGCTGACTGCCAACATAACCAGCACTGCAAACGCCAATGCTGTTGGCGGATCGTATTCCCGATCAAAGAAAAGTCCCAAAATCACCAGTATCTGCATAATACATGCCCGGACTACCGATGGCGTAAATCCAGCCACAGCCGCAAACAGCAAAAGCACGGGAATACCAATAAATGCAGTTAAATATCGTCTGTATCCGCTAAATATCAGGATCATCGAAAACAAAATGGATATGTGCAATCCGGACACGGCTACCACATGTCGAATACCGCTGATTTTGAACGCAGTATCCTCCTGATAGGTAAGCTCCGACGTATCGCCCAGCAATAATGCCCGGGCAAAAGCAATGGTATCCGCCGGAAATGCGCTATCGATCAAATCCGTTATTTTCTGCCGCAGCTTGGCTGCAAGATAACGAATATGATCACGCTCACCCGCCGTTACAGTAAATTCCTTATCCGCATATACCAGCAGATAGATGCCTTTTCCCTGATGATGTGTAGCGCCTTGTTCTGATCGTTCGGTAGTCAGCCGAAGCTCCCATTCGCCGCTTACCTGATCTCCCGGCGCAAGCGGGTCAGAATGGGTAACATAGGCACGCACTTTATAGGTATGTCCGTCCAGCTCAAGTTCACCGTCTGCTACAACACCATACTGGGTATCGTAGCTGTAATCCACCACTGTAACCGTACCGGTAATCGAGGTAGAATCATACTGTTGTAACGGTGCCAGATAAATCCGGTCATAACCCCACGACCACACCAGACCAACTGCAAGGCCGATCAGAACGATGGATGTAATCTTACAAAGACGATCACGGAGAAATAGCAAAGCAATACCGGCAACCAACACAAACAACGCCAGCAACAGCATAAAACTGCCGGATAAGCAATATGCGCCCAGCGCCATGGCAGCTGTAAAACCAATGGTAAACCACATCAATATCCGCATGCTATTCCTCCTTTCATGTGATAAAAGACGCTGCCGCACCGGCAGCGTCTTTTCTATTTAATTAGATCTTGGAAGCCACAAAGTCGTCGACCTGTGCCAGCGCATCGTCAATCTTATTGACATCCTTGCCGCCGCCCATAGCGGAGTCAGGCTTGCCGCCGCCACTGCCACCGCAGGTAGTACATACCAGCTTGACCAGCTCGCCGGCTTTCACGCCCTTGGCAACTGCATCCTTACCACAGACTGCCAGGAAGGTGATCTTGTCATCGTTGACTGTAGACAGAACAGCCACAACATTGCTGTCCTTATCACGCAGGGTATCACCCATCTGACGCAGCTTGTTGGCATCCGCATCGGAAACACTGGCTGTGATCACATGCAGATCACCCACATTTCGTGCGCCGAACAAGAAACGATCTGCCTCGCCAGCCGTTTCACGAGCCTTAAAAGACTCGATGGCTTTCTTGAGATTCTTGATCTCGTCCACCTGACCCTCCAACTTGGAGGCCAATTCCGCAGGCTTGGTTTTCAGGATTGCGCAAGCATCATACACACGCTTACGAGCCAACTCCATTTCTGCAAGGCAAGCCTTACCGGTAATCGCCTCAATACGGCGCACACCGGAGGCAACACTGCCCTCGCTCTCAATACGGAAAGGACCGACCTTTGCGGTATTGTCCAGGTGTGTACCACCACAGAGTTCGATGGAGTAGCCGCCCATATTGACAACACGGACCGTATCGCCGTACTTTTCACTGAACAGCGCCATTGCGCCCATTTCCTTAGCCTCGTCAATGGGCATCTCCCGGATATCAATCGGATAACCCTCCAGCACAGCTGTCTGAACAATAGCGTCAATACGGCTCATTTCCTCAGCAGTCACTGCAGAATAATGGCTGAAGTCAAAGCGCAAGCGGTCGGGCTCTACCAAAGAGCCTGCCTGATGCACATGATCGCCTAAAACGCTCTTAAGCGCTTTCTGCAGCAAGTGAGTTGCTGAGTGCGCGCGCATGATTGCCTTGCGACGCTCCACATCAATAGATGCCAGCACCACATCGTCTACCTTCAGTGTGCCGCCTTCCATTGTACCGCTGTGCAGATATCTGCCGCCCTTGTCCTTTTGGACATCGGTGACCTTGAACCGGCTCTCGCCCATGAGCAGCATACCAAAGTCTGCTGCCTGACCACCCATTTCTGCGTAGAAAGGTGTCTTATCCAGAACAATAACGCCCTTTTCGCCGCCGGCAATTGCACCGGTGACCTCTTCTCCAACACAAACCGCAACCACACGGGCTTCGCAATTATATTCGGTATAGCCTACAAAATCGGTAGCGGTGACCTCGGAGCCGAAGTCAATGCCTGCCCAACCCAGGTCGCCCAGTGCCTTACGAGCCTCACGGGTGCGGACACGCTGCTCCTCGCGGCAAGCAGTAAAGCGCTCCATATCCACGGTCATACCCACTTCTTCCAACATTTCCACAGTCAGGTCAATGGGGAAACCGTGGGTGTCCGCCAACAGGAATGCATCCTCACCGGAGAACACACTCTCACCCTTTGCCTTATGCTCGTCCAGCTTTTCACCAAAGATTCGCATACCGGTATCGATGGTACGGGCAAAGTTTTCCTCCTCGTTCTTGACCACACGGATCACATGCTCCGCACGCTCATTGAGGTAGCTGTAGTGGTTTGCGTTCTCCTTGATAACCGTCTTGACAACCTCGAACAAAAACGGCTTGTTCACGCCCAGCAATTTGCCATGACGAGCAGCGCGGCGGAGCAAGCGACGCAGCACATAGCCGCGACCTTCATTCGTGGGCTGCACACCGTCGGCGATCATAAAGGTGGATGCTCGGATATGGTCGGTAATCACACGCAGGCTGACGTCAGTCTTTGCGCTCTGACCATAGGATGCGCCGGTGATTGCAGTCACATGGTTTGTGATGTTCATAACCGTGTCAACATCGAACAAGCTGTTTACATCCTGACAGACAACTGCCAGACGCTCCAGACCCATGCCGGTATCGATATTCTTCTGCGCCAGCTCGGTGTAGTTGCCCTGACCATCGTTATCAAACTGGGAGAACACATTGTTCCACACTTCCATGTAACGGTCGCAATCACAGCCTACCTTACAGTCGGGGCTGCCGCAACCGTACTTCTCACCACGGTCATAATACACCTCGGAGCAAGGGCCGCAAGGACCGGAGCCGTGCTCCCAGAAGTTGTCAGCCTTACCAAAACGGAAAATACGATCTGCTGCAACGCCGATCTCCTTATTCCAGATCTCAAAGGCTTCCTCATCGTTCTCATAGATAGAGGGATACAGACGATCCTCCTCCAAGCCTACGACCTTAGTCAAAAACTCCCAGCACCAAGCGATCGCTTCATGCTTAAAGTAGTCGCCAAAGGAGAAGTTGCCCAGCATTTCAAAGTAAGTGCCGTGACGGGCAGTCTTGCCGATGTTCTCGATATCGCCGGTACGGATGCACTTCTGACAAGTGCAGACTCTGCGGCGGGGCGGCTCGACTTCACCCTTGAAATAGGGCTTCATAGGCGCCATGCCGGAGTTGATCAGCAGCAAGGACGCATCGTTCTGGGGGATCAGGGAGAAACTGGGCAGACGCAGGTGTCCCTTGCTCTCAAAATAAGAAAGGAACATCTCACGCAGCTCGTTTACATCGTATGCTTTTTTAGCCATTTGGAATTACCTCCATAAATAATTTGCAAAAAAATAGACTCCGCCCACACATAGGGGCGAAGTTACTCGCGGTACCACCCTAATTTATCCAAAAAGGATATCTTAGCCGCTCTGTAACGGGAGCGCCCGTCCCGGTCATCCCGGGCAGCTTGGAAGTGGCTGACCGACTCACGCACAAGGGCTTTCACCATTCCCCTCTCGCTTTGGTGCTTAACGTCGATCTCGTTTCCGCATTGCATTTGCTTATCCGAAATTATTTTAACACAAACCAATAAAATGTCAACAGTTTTGCAAAAACCGCCCATGTTACGGGCGGTTTTTATTATACATGTTCCATCAGCCAGGTCAGCATCTGGAATCTGCCTTCTTCGCTCATAGGAAAAGTCTGCTGACCCTCCATCTGACTTTTCTCATAGCAGAACGCGCCGTGCCAAAATTCGGCAGAAATACTGCTCTTTTCCATATCCACTTCCTTTGGGTTTGTTTCGCTTTTTACCACATCCGGCACAATACGAAAACGAAATGCCCCCAACGAGCCGGTAAACATATTATCCATAGCAAAGCTATGCAGTGTAGGGATATAGATTTCAGCCATATTTCTGCCTCCAAGGATCTTTTTCTTTATTATATCACAAAATCCTGCAAATGCAATTACCAGCCTTGCAATCAATGGCGGTATATGGTAAACTGTTGCAAGGTGATTTTATGAAGAAACAACTGCGTGGCAGCGCATTCTTATTGCTGGCCACTTTGATATGGGGTTCTGCCTTTGTTTCCCAAAGCATTGGCATGGACCACATTGGACCTTTTACTTTTCAGGCAGTTCGCTGCTTGTTGGCAGTGATCGGTCTACTCCCCGTGATCTACATTGGAGATAAAAGCAAAGAAAATAAACGGTCTTTTTCAAAAGGCTGGGCAAACAAAAAGCTTTGGAAAACCGGAATTATGTGCGGTATCCCGTTGTTCCTTGCATGTAATTTGCAGCAAGTGGGACTTTTGGAGACAGATGCCGGAAAATCCGGATTCCTGACCGCTATGTACATCGTTATCGTTCCGGTATTGGGCATTTTCCTCAAACGCAAGCCTACGGTCATGATCCCCATCAGCGTAAGCCTTGCCGTTGCCGGTCTGTACTGTCTGAGCTGTGTGGGTGTATCCCAGATCAGCGCCGGCGATCTGCTGACTATCGTCTGTGCTTTTATGTTTGCGGTACAGATTATTTTGATTGACCGGTTCGCCGGCGATTTGGACTCTCTGCGACTAAATACCGTTCAAGCGTTGGTGGTAGGTGTTTTATCAATGATCGTTATGGTATTTACGGAAACGCCTACGATTTCCGGCATTACCGCTTGCGCATTGCCTCTTTGCCACGCCGGTTTCCTTTCTATGGGTGCCGCCTACTCTCTGCAGATTGTAGGACAAAAAGACCTTGAGCCCTCTACCGCTTCCCTGATCATGAGTTTGGAATCTGTGGTTGCGGTTATTTCCGGCGCATTGATTCTCCATGAAACAATGACCGGTTGGGAGATATTCGGCTGTGTTCTCGTTTTTGTCGCTGTAATTTTGTCGCAGATTCCAATTCATAAGTTTCATAAAAAAACCGTGCATCCCTCATAAGAGGAATGCACGGAGTTTTTATTTCTTATCGGCCAGAATCAATCGCTTCATCGCCTCGATACCAACTTTAATAGCAGCGGTGGTATCCTCGGTCATAGGTTGGGCAAGGCCAGCCTTTTCCCGTTCCTGATTCCACACTGTATGGAAGCAGCTGCCGCACCGCACGCCCAGCGCAGAGGCTACCACAAACAGCGCAGCTGACTCCATCTCGCTGGCTTTGACACCCAAACGTTTCCAGCTCTCCCACTTTTGCAGCAGTTCGTAGGACACCGGGGATTTCTCCGGGCTATGCTGACCGTAGAAAGAATCCTTGCACTGAACAATACCGGTGTGTGTCCGGTAACCCAAGTTCTCACTAGCAGCTTTCAGCGCCGCCGCAACACCAAAATCCGGCACTGCCGGGAATTCCAGCGGCGCATATTCCATGGAAGTATGCTCAAAGCGTACTGCCCCGGTGGCTACCACGATATCACCGGGCAGAATGTCCATAGCAATGCCGCCGCAAGTGCCGATACGGATAAACGTATCGGCGCCGATTGCCGCCAACTCCTCCATGGCGATCGCCGCAGAAGGGCCACCGATACCGGTAGAACAAACACTAACCTTTTCGCCCAACAGGGTTCCGGTATAAATGTTATACTCCCGGTTCGTACCCACATGTACCGGATTGTCGAAATAAGACGCAATCGCCTCACAGCGACCGGGGTCGCCGGGCAAAAAACAGTATTTACCAACATCCCCGGTATTGCACCGAATGTGGAATTGCATACCAATATCTTGCATATTTACCTCCTAGAACAGGCTGACCTGATTGGTCTCTGGCAGGCTGCCAAATGCGCCCGCATCCTTGAGCATCTGCATGTGGGTCTTGGACACCTTGGGGCAAGCCATAGCGACCTCCTCGATGGAAAGGAACTGTTTTCCCTCTCTGCCGTTGACAATGTCCCTTGCTGCGCTTTCGCCAAGTCCGGGAACGGCAATAAAGGGCGGGCGGATCTTTCCATCCTCTACAAGGAATTTGGTCGCATCGGACTTGTAAATATCCAGCGGCAGGAAGTCCAATCCACGCAGATAGAATTCATATACGACTTCCAACGTAGTCAGCAGATCCTGATCCTTATCTGTTGCGTTTTCGTTATCATCGATGGCCTTAATATTTGCTTTGACAGCCTCAATTCCGTTGGTCATCAGCACCGCATCGAAGCCACCCTTTTGACTTCTGCGATAGAAATACGCAGCATAGAAAGCCAAAGGATGATTGACCTTAAACCACGCGATACGGAATGCCATCATAACATAGGCGACTGCGTGAGCCTTGGGGAACAGATACTTGATTTTCTTACAAGAACCAATATACCAATCCGGTACACCGGCATCGATCATCTCCTGCTCTGCACCATCGGGCAATCCTCTGCCCTTACGGACAGATTCCATGATCTTAAATGCCCGCTTCTCCGGCAGACCGCAGCTGATAAGATAGATCATAATATCGTCACGACAGCCGATGGTCTGATCCCCCCGTGCCTTGCCGGAGACGATCAGATCCTTTGCGTTGCCCAGCCACACGTCCGTGCCGTGGGTATAACCGGAAATACGAACCAAGAAGTCAAACTTTTCAGGCTTTGTATCCAGCAAAACACCGCGGGTAAACCGGGTATTAAATTCCGGAACTGCCACTGCGCCGGTAGGGCCAAGGATGGGATCGTCCTCATAGCCCAACACCTTGGACGATGTAAAGATAGACATAGTCTGCTTATCGTCCAGCGGAATGGTCTTGGCATCCACACCGGTCATATCCTCCATCATGCGGATCATGGTAGGATCATCATGACCCAGCATATCCAACTTCAGAAGATTTTCTTCCATGGAGTGATATTCAAAGTGGGTGGTGATCTGGTCAGATTTGGGGTCATCCGCCGGGTGCTGCACCGGGCAGAAATCCCAAATCTCGTTTTCTTGAGGAATAACTACCAAGCCGCCGGGGTGCTGACCTGTGGTGCGGCGGACACCTACGCAACCAGCAGCAAGCCTGGATTTCTCTGCGTTGGTAGCCGTCTTTCCACGCTCTTCCAAGTACTTTTTCACATAGCCAAATGCCGTCTTTTCCGCAACCGTACCCACTGTGCCGGCACGGAACACGTGGGATCGGCCGAACAGTTCAGTACAATATGCGTGGGCTTTCGCCTGATATTCGCCGGAGAAGTTCAGGTCAATATCCGGCACTTTGTCGCCGCCAAAGCCAAGGAATGTTTCAAAGGGAATGTTGAAACCCTCTTTTGCATAGGCTGTGCCGCACTTGGGACATACCGCATCTGGCAAGTCTGCGCCACATTCATATCCCTGGGGAATATCAAAAGTGGTATACTTACACGCCGGATTGGGGCAACGGTAATGGGGCGGGAAAGAATTAACCTCCGTAATGCCGGACAAGAACGCAACAATAGACGAACCAACCGAGCCACGGGAACCTACCAGATAACCGTTCTCCAAAGAATTCTGCACCAGCTTCTGAGCAGACATATAGATCACATCATAATGACAGTTAATAATGTCATTGAGCTCTGTTTCAACACGCTTGACCATCAGTTCCGGCGGATTGTCGCCGTAAAGCCTGTGGAATTTTCCGTAAACAAGATACTTCAGATCCTGCACGGAATTTTCAATGGTGGGCGCAAACAGATTATGCGGCACAGGACGGATCGTTTCGCACATATCGGTGATGTAATTGGGATTGGTAACGACCACTTCCCTTGCCTTTTCCTCTCCCAAATAGGAGAACTCACGCAGCATCTCGTCGGTAGTGCGCAGGTACAAGGGATTATCATTGTCGCAGTCATCAAAACCCTTTGTCGCCAAAAGAACATGGCGGAAAATTTCGTCCTCCGGGTTCAGGAAATGCACGTCACCGGTTGCGACCACCATTTTCCCCATTTTCTCGCCCAGCGACACGATGTCCTTATTGAACTGGCGCAGGTCATCATCGCACAATGCGATGGGCTCCTCGCCCTCTTTCTTGACTCCCAGCATGAACCGGTTGTTGGAAATCGGCTGAATTTCCAAATAGTCATAAAAGGAAGCGATGCGCTCCAATTCCTCCAAATCACGTCCGGCGATTACTGCCTGGAACACCTCGTTATTTTCACAAGCCGAACCGATAATCAGACCTTCCCGATGCTTTAGCAGTTCCGACTTAAAGATCCGGGGGAACTTCTTGAAATGATTCAGATTGGATTCCGAAATCAGACGATAGAGATTTCGCAAGCCGGTCTGATTTTTGGCAAACAGTACAATATGCTGGCAACGAACACCCTGCTGTCTGTGCGCAGGACGCAAAGGCGCCATCTGCGCATTGATCTGCTGCACATTCTCAATGCCCATTTCCTGCAGCATGGGAATCAGCTTCCACATGATCTTACCGCAGATCTTGGCATCATCACCGGCGCGGTGATGATCGAAATCCTCTAAACCAAAATGTTTTGCAACGGTATCCAAAGTAAATTTGCTCAGTTCCGGCAATGTATTTTGGGAAATTGCAAGGGTATCGATAGATGTAAATTTATAAGGAAGGCCTTGTCTCTGGCATGCCCAGCGGATAAAGGTAGTATCAAATTCCGCATTGTGCGCCACCAGTACGCTGTCGCCCACAAATTCCAAAAACTTCGGCAATGCTTGCTCAATGGTAGGCGCGCCTGCCAGCATTTGATCGGTAATACCGGTCAAATCCACAGTTCTCTTTTCCAAAGCTTGACCTGGGTCAACAAAAGTCTGGAAACGCTCGATTTCCTGACCATCCTTCATGCGAACAGCGCCGATCTCAATGATTTTATCTCTGCGGGCATATAGACCGGTGGTCTCCAGATCAAAGGCAACATATTCATCATCGATAGCCGCAGACTTGTCACCACGTACAGCAAGGCGGTCATCCACATCATTGATATAGTAACCCTCACAGCCATACAAGATCTTAATTTTCTCGTCTGTGCCCGCCACTATGGGCGCACCCTTGCCGTCTACTGTATGGAGCGCTTCGGTAAAAGACTGCACACAGCCATGGTCGGTAATAGCAATGGCTCGATGTCCCCAGGCTGCCGCCTGCTTGATAGCAGCTTCGGTGCTGGTCAAGGCATCCATATTACTCATAGATGTATGCAGATGCAGCTCCACACGTTTCATGCCCTCAGCTGTATCAACCCGTTTGTCCATAACACCGGGCATGATTGCATTGGGTCGCAAAACCATTTCGTTGGTAAAGTTATCGATCAGCAGCTTGCCCTGCACTTTGATAACATCGCCTTCGCCCACAGAATCCAGCAAAGATTTGGCTTCCCGATTCTCCATAAAGCGGCTAACACGGACAGAGGATGTGTTATCGGTAATATCAAAGTTTATCACCCACGCATTACGCTTGGTCAGTTCCTTATGTTCCGTATGGAACACCTTGCCCTCAACGATCACAAAACCCATATCCAGATTCAGCTCGCACATGGGCACAGACTTGCCCTTAAAGGGTTTGCCGAATATTGCGCCGTTGTTTTCCGGTGCTTGCTCTTTCTGTACAAACACGGAGGTCTTGGGCAATTCTGCGATCACATCAGACCGCATTTTTTCCATAGCATCAAATAGAGCTTGTCCCTCCAAACTCTCTCCGGAACAAATCTGAATCTGTACATCAACACCAAACCGGTTGGAAAGTATAAATTTCACAGCCGGAACGCACTTTTCCAGCTCTGCTTTGCCGTTACCTTTCAGGTGAATGGTCAGTTGATTCTCCTCCCATTCCCAATCTGCGCCGGCAAGAGAACCACGAGTTCTGGAATCCTCTGTCACAAACAAACGCATCAGTTCATCCGGTTCAACCTTACACAGCTGATGGCTGGGATAGGTCAGATCCAAATTCACGGAACGCAAACCATAAACAACACCAATGGATTCAGCGACCTGCTCCAGATCACGACAGGATATGTAATTGTCAGAAGTTGCCGTCACCCCAATTCGCCGGGTGGCGGGATCAATATCTGCAGCGGTAACCAGCGTCTGAGAAAGCACATCATAAAGCTCCTCAGGCGGCTCGTACCGTGAGAACATATTCAACAATCCGATCTGTTCGGCCATAGGGTCTCAAAGCTCCTCAATTCTCTTTAGTAATGCAGGTAAAAGTTCATCATAAGGCAGTTTCTGGGTCTGTACGCCCTTTTCAAACAGCATGCCGCAGCCATCGCCGCCGGCAACGCCAATATCTGCCTCCCGTGCCTCGCCCGGTCCGTTGACCACACAACCCATCACAGCAACTGTGATCGGCTTTTGACAGTCTTTCAAGGCTTTATCCACCTGGTTCACAAGACCGATCAGGTCGATCTGTGTCCGTCCGCAGGTGGGGCAGGAAATAATATTCACGCCATCCTTACGCAGGCCGGCCGCCTTCAGAATATCCTTGGCGGCATAGACTTCCTCCACCGGGTCATCTGTCAGGCTTACGCGTATGGTATCACCAATTCCGTCCAATAAAAGCGCACCGATGCCCATAGCGGATTTCATCAGACCCATTCTTACCGGGCCGGTTTCGGTCACACCGATATGCAACGGATAATCGCAGCGCTGGCGGAACAAGCGAGCCGCTGCAACCATTGTCGGTACAGTAGAGGACTTCATGGATACACAAGTATCGTAGAATCCGTATTTCTCCAGCAGCGCAAGGTGTTCAAACGCACTTACCACTAGGGCTTCCGCTGTAGGATGTCCGTATTTCTCCAGCAGTTTCTTGTCAAGACTGCCGCCATTAACACCAATGCGGATAGGGATATTATGCACCTTGCAGGCATCCACCACCGCTTTGACCCGTTCCTCACCGCCAATATTGCCGGGATTGATGCGGATCTTGGCTGCGCCGCCTTCTGCGGCAGCGATCGCCAGCTTATAGTCGAAGTGAATATCCGCCACCAACGGCAGCGCAGACTGCTGACAAATCTGTGCAAAACTTTTGGCTGCTTCCATATTTGGCACAGCCAAACGCACGATCTGACAGCCGGCTGTCGCCAGTTGCTTGATCTGCTCCAAAGAGCCCTCCACATCCGTGGTCTTGGTGTTGAGCATGGATTGGATCGCCACCGGTGCGCCGCCGCCAATGAGAACATTGCCCACCTTTATCTGTCTGGTCATGGGATCACCCCTTAATAATCGTAAATATATCTTTGAACATAACCAAAGCCATCAGTCCCAGCAGCAAGATCATACCAACACCGTGAATATAACCCTCATACTTGGGATCGATTTTCTTTTTCGTTACTTTTTCGATAGCCGTTGTCAACAAAAGCGCCACAACTCTACCGCCATCCAAAGCCGGTACGGGCAGCATATTCATTACCGCCAGATTGATAGCGATAAAAGCGCCAAAATACAACATGTTTAATGTTGCATCCATGACAGTATCCGAGGATTCTGCTGTTTCTGACATAAGCTGCACGATCGCCACCGGGCCTGCCATATCCTGCAGATTGGCCTTACCGGTTATCAGCATTTGCAAGCTCATTCGAACCGTACGCACTGTATTCAGGGAGCTACACCAGGCATAATTGAGTTTCCCGCCCAAATCCGCATCCACAATGGTAAAGTTCATGCCAAGCATCATGCTTGTTTTGCCATTTTCGCCTGCAACCTCATGGCGCTGCATTTCAAAGTCATTCAAAACAACCTTATCACCGGCACGCTCCACCACGATATCATGCACATCTCCGGGATTCATAGCCAGTATCATAGAGAAGTCTGATTGTGTATAGATTTTTTCTCCGTCCAGCTCCAGGATCTTATCGCCGACCTGCAAGCCACCTTCCTGATTTACAGTGCTGTAGCTTTCAAAACTGCTGATCACGGGCACAACAAATTGCTTGGCAGGCATATACACGATAACCATGATCAATACGCCAACCACAAAATTCATAAACGCGCCGGCGACCAAAATAATCAGTCGTTTCCACCATTTGGCGCTGCCAAAAGAGCGGGGATTGTCGGAATCCGTATCCTCTCCCTCCATGGCGCAATAACCGCCAACGGGAATGCAGCGGATGGAGTACAAGGTCTCACCAACCTGCTTTTTGAATATAGCAGGACCCATGAACAGAGCAAATTCATTTACTTGTACACCGGACAGCTTGGCTGCAACAAAGTGTCCCAGCTCGTGAATAAAGATCAAAAAACTAAACAGCAGGATCGCAAAAAAGATGCTCATTTTAAGCCTCGTTTCAATTAGAAATTACACACTCCCGGGCAAGTCTGTCAGATTCCAGGATTTGTTCCAGCGTGGGGTTCTGAATAAACGGGACAGTATCCACAGCATGGGCAACCTTGCGGTAAATATCATAAAAACCGATCTCGCCACGCAGGAATTGGGCAACCGCCGCTTCATTGGCGCCGTTCATGACGGGGCAAGCCGTGCCGCCTGCTTTTGCGCAAGCACGTGCCAAAGCAAGACACGGGAAAGCTTCCATATCCGGCTCCACAAAGGTCAGTGCGCCGCACTTAGTCAGATCCAACGGCTCCACCGGACATTCTGTTCGCTCCGGGTAGGTCATAGCCAACTGGATCGGCAAACGCATATCCGGGCTTCCCAGCTGCGCCATCACAGCGCCGTCCACAAACTCCACAAAACTATGCACGATGCTTTGACGATGGATCACCACATCCACCTGCTCCAAGGGCAGGTCGTACAAGCGCATAGCCTCGATCACTTCCAGGCCTTTGTTCATAAGGGTAGCGCAGTCAATGGTGATTTTTTCACCCATTTTCCAGTTGGGATGACGCAGGGCGTCCGCTTTTGTCACCACACCCAGTTCCTCTTTTGTTTTACCAAAGAAAGGGCCACCGGAGCAAGTCAGGATCAAACGCTTGATTTCTCTGTGGTCATGCATGCCCATTAAGCACTGGAATATGGCCGAATGTTCAGAATCCACGGGAATGATCTCCGTTTGGTATTTCTTTGCCTCTGCCATAACCAGTTCACCGGCGCACACCAAGGTTTCCTTATTGGCAAGACCAATGCGTTTTCCTGCACGAATTGCAGCCAAAGTAGGCTTCAAACCCACCATGCCGACTACTGCCGTAATCACGCAATCCGCCTGTGCCATGGTAGCAGCTTGAATCAAACCGTCCTCACCCCAAGCGATTTGCGTAGGCAGGTCTGCAATTAAGTCTGCCAGCTGCTGTGCCGCCTCCTGTGTCGCCATGACCGCCAGTGCCGGGCGATACTGCCGGCACTGCTGCGCCATACGCTGGGCATTTGTGCCGGCAGTCAGGGCGCAAACAGGAATATTCAGATTGTCGATAATATCCAGAGTTTGCCGGCCGATCGAGCCGGTAGAACCCAGTATACTTACACACTTCACCATAATTTACACCACCACCACCGGCAGCAGAAGCAACAACACTTCTGTCAGCGGCGCCACTATCATAATAGAATCCAGCCGATCCAAAATACCGCCATGTCCGGGGAATATCATTCCATAATCCTTAATGCCGGTCTGACGCTTGATGACACTGAAACACAGATCGCCAAATACAGCTGCACCCGCACCAATCACACCGTACAAAACCGCATAGCCATAATGGACATGCATTTCAAACAGAACATCCAGAATCAGGCAATAAATCAGCATGCCGGCAACAGCGCCAATCACGCCGCCAAATACACCCTCTACCGTCTTCTTCGGGCTGATAGTAGGCGCTAATTTGTGCTTTCCAAAGCGCAGACCTGCAAAATAGCCGCCGGTATCGGAAAGAAATGCAAGAATAAACGGAATCAGGATCAAAAATCTGCCGTTTTCCTCTGCGTGCATACGCACCAGCGAGCCAAGCAGCATGGGCAGTAAAATACCGCCGCAAAAACAAATTGCCGCCTTATCGAATTCCAGCTTCGTATCGCTTGCCATCATCTCGGCAAAGATTGCCACCCAGAATATCAGTATTCCCAGCAAAAGCCAGCCATAACCAATACCCAGACCGCACCACAGTACGCACCAAAATGCGGCAGCCATGGAATAGAGGCACAAGCGCAGATTTTTCACCAAACCGGTTCCGGAGAGTAATTCATAAGCCGCAACTGCAGCTGCCAAACCGGCTATAACCGCAGTGATGGTTTTCGGGACAACCAGCAGTACCAACAGCAACAAAGGAAGCGCAACTACTGCCGTAATCACACGAGTCTTCATATCATACACCTCCAAAGCGGCGGTTTCGTCTGTGGTATTCCGCAATCGCCTTGTCCAAATCCTCCGGCTCAAAATCTGGCCAAAGAACATCCATAAACACATACTCGGAATACGCAGACTGCCACAGCAAGAAGTTACTGGTACGCATCTCACCGGAGGGACGAATAATAAGTTCCGGATCCGGCACGTCCGCAGAATACAGATAGGATGCCAGAATATCCTCATTGAGCATTTCCGGTTGATATTTACCCAGAGATACATCCTTTGCAAATGCCTGCGCCGCCTTGACCAGCTCATCTCTGCCGCCGTAATTCAGGCAAAAGTTCACCTGCACATCGCCAAAACCGGCAGACCGGCTTTCCGCATCCGAGCAAAGCTTTTGCAGTTCTGGACTCAGCCGGCTCAGATCGCCAAAGAACTTAAACCGCACATGATTCTTTTCCATATCCTGCAGTGCTTCCCGTAGGTAATTGCCAAGCAATTTCATAATTGCACTGACTTCATCGGCGGAACGCTTCCAGTTTTCAGTGGAAAATGCATATACCGTCAGATATTCCACACCCAAGGTGCGGCAATAATTTGCAATTTTCCGGAAAGTTTCAGCACCGGCAGCATGACCCGCTGTGCGGGGCAGACCACGCTTTTTTGCCCAGCGACCGTTACCATCCATTATGATGGCAATATGACGGGGCGGTGCAATAGCAGCCTTATCTTTTTTTGAAGATGTCATAGAAATGCACCTCTTTATCGTAACATAATGGGGACGCAAGCGCCCCCATTGAAATTAAATAGACATCAGTTCCTTTTCCTTAGCGGCAAGGGCTTCGTCTGCTTTCTTAATGTATTTGTCCAGCAGATCCTGCAGATCTTTTTCCGCCTTCTTCTGCTCGTCCTCGGTGATCTCAGAATCCTTCTTCAGCTTCTTGACGTAGTCCATACCGTCACGGCGGACATTACGCATTGCCACCTTGGAGTCCTCAGCATACTTCTTAACCTGCTTGGACAGTTCCTTACGGCGCTCCTCCGTCAGCTGGGGGAAAATCAGACGGACGACCTTGCCGTCGTTCTGAGGATTGATACCCAGGTCGCTTGCCTGGATCGCCTTCTGGATCTCCTTGAGCAAGGTGGTATCCCAAGGCTGGATAACCAGCGTACGGGCATCGGGGGTGGAAATGGTAGCCACACCGTTCAGCGGTGTCTCACTGCCATAATATTCAACAGTAATGCGGTCCAGAACTTTTGCATTGGCACGGCCTGCACGAACAGCGCCAAACTCCTCTGCCAAATGATCCAGAGCCTTTTCCATTCTTCTTCCGTAATCGGTAAAATCAACACTCATTGTTAGTTCCTCCTGAATTTAATTGGTAACGGTAGTGCCGACAGATTCGCCCTGCACCACACGAATAATACTGTTTTCCTCAGACAAGCCAAAGCAAACCATGGGCATATTGTTGTCCATAGCCAGTGCCATAGCGGTAATGTCCGTTGCCTTAAGACCCTGCTCCAAGACCTGATTGTAGGTCAAACGGTCATATTTTACAGCGGTGGGATCTTTCTTAGGATCAGCAGAATAAATGCCATCGATATTCTTTGCCATCAGCACTGCATCCGCCTCGATCTCCACACCACGCAGCACTGCGCCGGTATCTGTAGAGAAATAGGGATTTCCCGTACCTGCCGCAAAGACTACTACCTTACCCTCGTTCAGGTAACGGTTTGCCGTATCTCTGGTAAAATACTCTGCAAACTTATTCATTTCCACCGCAGTAAGTACACGGGCATCCACGCCCTGCTCTTCCAAAGCATCGGCCATGGCGATAGCATTCATAACCGTTGCCAGCATACCCATAGCATCTGCATGAGAGCGCTGCATTTTGCCTTCGCCGTTCTTGACACCGCGCCAGAAATTACCGCCGCCAACAACCAGACCGACCTGCACACCCATATCCACACACTGCTTGATGGAAGCGCACACAGCGTTGATCTTGGAGAAATCCAAACCAAAGCCATCGCCCTGAGATGTCACTTGTCCCAGCGCCTCTCCGCTAACCTTCAGCAGGATGCGCTTATATCTGATATTCGACAATGAAATCACTCCTCTCTATTAAACTATATTTTATAATAAATTGACCAAATTGACAACAAGAATTTTGCAATTTCTCAAATTGTTTTCTGAAATTTTACAACATTACGGTTTTATACAGAATATTCCGGATTACCAGTTGCAAAAATAGATAGGATAGGTTATAATATTTGCAAATTTTTCTAACAGAGAGGATGATAAAAATGGCTGAAATTACAGAGAGCAAAAATTTCATCCATGCCTTTATTGAGGAAGATATTGCCGAGGGTGGCAGATATGCCGGTCAGACCGTGCATACTCGTTTCCCGCCTGAACCCAACGGCTATTTGCATATTGGTCACTGCAAGGCGCTGATCATTGACTTTGGCACTGCCGAAAAGTTCGGCGGTCTGTGCAATCTGCGTATGGACGACACCAACCCCACAAAAGAAGATGTGGAGTTTGTTGAAGCCATCAAAGAAGATATTCACTGGTTGGGTTTCGACTGGGGCGACCGTTTTTACTACGGTTCCGACTACTTCGAGAAAGACTACGAATACGCTGTCGAACTGATCAAAAAAGGTTTGGCTTACGTTTGTGAGCTGACTCCCGAGCAGGCAAAAGAAATGCGTGGCGATCTGAACACCCCTGCCACCTCCCCCTGGCGTGACCGTCCTATCGAGGAAAGCCTGGATCTGTTTACCCGGATGCGCAACGGCGAGTTCGAGGATAACAAGTACACCCTGCGAGCAAAGATCGATCTTGCCTCCGGCAACTTCAATATGCGTGACCCGGTGATCTACCGAATCCGTCACATGGAGCATCACCGTCAGGGCAATAAGTGGTGCATTTACCCCATGTACGACTTTGCCCATCCCATTCAGGATGCTTTGGAAGGCATTACCCACAGTCTTTGCTCTTTGGAGTTTGAGAACCACCGTCCTCTGTACAACTGGGTGGTGGAAAACGTATCCGTCCCCCACTATCCCCGTCAGATCGAGTTTGCCCGTTTGGGTATTGACCACACGGTACTGTCCAAGCGTAAGCTTCGTGCTTTGGTGGAGAACAACTACGTATCCGGCTGGGACGATCCCCGTATGCCCACCCTTTGCGGTCTGCGCCGTCGTGGCTACACCCCCAAGGCGATCCGAAATTTCTGTGACCGTGTTGGTGTCGCAAAGTCTCCTAACACCATCGAATTTGGCTTCCTGGAATACTGTCTGCGTGAGGATCTGAACGAGACCGCACAGCGTGTTATGGCAGTGCTGAAGCCAGTGAAGCTGACCATCACCAACTACCCCGAAGGTCAGTCTGAATTGGTTGAGGTAGAAAATAACCCCAACGATCCCGAGGCAGGCACCCGTCAGGTCACCTTCTCCCGAAATCTGTGGATCGAAAGCGACGACTTCCTGGCAGAGCCCATCCCCAAGTACAAGCGTCTGTATCCCAACGGACCGGAGTGCCGTCTGAAAGGCGCTTACGTGATCACCTGCACCGGCTGTGTCACAGACGATGAAGGCAACGTGGTGGAAGTCCTGGCAACCTATGACCCCGAATCCCGTGGCGGCGATCCCGCTGACGGCAGAAAGATCAAAGGCGCAACCATTCACTGGGTAGACGCAAACAACTGTGCGGATGCCGAAGTGCGTCAGTACAGCAACCTGTTTGACGATCCTGACCCCGACGCTGCAGGCAAGGACTTCCTGGCATGCCTGAATCCCAACTCTTTGGAGATTCTCACCGGCTGCAAGGTAGAGATGAGCCTGAAGGATGCGAAAGCACCTGCATCTTACCAGTTCATGCGTCTGGGTTACTTCTGCCCCGACAACAAGGACTGCTCTGCTGATCATTTGGTATTTAACCGCAGTGTCAGCTTGAAGGACAGCTTCAAACCTGCGAAATAAAAAACATCCCGGTACACTTCGGTGTACCGGGATATTTTTAATTATTATCTTTGATTTGCGCCTGCAAGTGCATGGACAGCACCGCCAAGGACGTTGCCATATTCTCATTCTGAACCAAAATGCCCTTGGGTACATCCAAATGCTTGGGGGCAAAATTCCATACAGCCTTGATGCCACATTTGATCAGCTGATCACATACACCTTGGGCATATTCAGCCGGTACAGTGATAATTCCCATCAAAACTTTGTGATTACGGCAGAATGCCTCCATATCCTCCATGGGATAAATCGGCTTCCCCTCCACCAAGCGATTCTCACCGGGTTGAGAGTCAAATGCCGCCAGAATATTTAAGCCATAAGCGCTGAAGCCGCCGTAACCCAAAAGCGCCTGACCCAGCTTGCCAGCACCAACCAGGATCGCATCTGTGGTGTTGTCATAGCCAAGGAACTGGCTGATATCTTCCATCAGGCTTTCACGCAGATAGCCGATTTTCGGTCTGCCGCCGTCGGAAACCTGCGCCAGATCCTTTCGCACCTGGACTTCGCCCATGGACAAAGCATTTGCCAGTGCAGTAGCAGAAATGTAAGGGGATGCGTTTTCGGGCAGACTCTTAAGGTACGCCAAATAACCCGGCAGACGCTTCAAAACAGACTTGGATATCTCTTTTCTTTCCATATACTCCTCCTGCATTTAATCGATACAAAATATTATCGATATTATTTTGTATCGATTATAGCAGAATTGTTCAGTAAATGCAAGTAGAAATATTTATATATCTACACACAGCTAGTTTGCCGCAGTATTTCCTTGCGAAGCCGAAGCATGATCCTTTTTTCCAACCGGGAAATATAAGACTGAGAGATTCCCAATTGCTCCGCCACTTCCTTCTGTGTCAGTTCCTGCCGACCGTCTAAACCAAACCGCATCACCACGATTTCCCGCTCTCGTTGAGGCAGTTCTTTCACCGCCTGCCGCAGAAGCCGAAGGTCCACATCGTCCTCCATGGGACGCAGAATCATATCCTCATCCGTACCTAAAATATCTGACAAAAGCAGTTCATTCCCATCGTAGTCCATATTAATCGGCTCGTCCAATGACACTTCCGTCTTTTGGTTGGAAATCTTGCGAATATGCATCAATATCTCATTTTCAATGCACCGGGAGGCATAGGTTGCCAACTTGATATTCTTGTCTCTGCGGTATGTTCCGATTGCTTTTATCAGGCCGATCGTCCCAATGGATATCAGATCCTCCAGATTGACCCCGGTATTTTCAAACCGCCGGGCAATAAATACCACTAGCCGTAAGTTATGCTCGATGAGCATTCTTTTTGCATCATCATCCCCTTGCTCCAGTAATTTCAAGGCATTTTGTTCCTCATCGCCTTTCAGCGGCGGCGGTAAAATATCTGCCCCGCCTATGTAATGCAGTTCCCTTGGCTGCAGTAGACCGATTTTTACTAAAAAAGCCACCAGTTTATCCATTATGCCGCTCCTCCTGTCAACGCTTGATACGCACCTTCTCTGCTTAACCCATTTGGTGCAAATGCCACCAAAGAACTGCCACGCCATTTGCCGATCCGTACATCCTGCATACGCATGGCCAGCAAAAGTCCACCTGACTGACCAACGCCGTGATACGGGATCAGTCGCAGCCCCGGCAACAGAGCTTGCGTCATCGCATCCACCGGGCTGCAAAGCTGCTGCTGGGACAATCCGGTCAGACGCCATGCCGAATCGGCATCTATGATCAGCACCGGTCTGCCGGTAATAGGATCAAGCAAGGTATTTCCCGTGTCCGCCAAAGCGGTCAGCGCAACATGCTTGCCCATATAATTCAATTCCACCGGGATATAAGAAACCGCACCCAGCCGGTCACGAAAACCAACAGAACAAATAATACAAATACCGCCTGCTGCTAACAGCAGGGACCACACCCCACCCTGATTTAGCAAAGAGGACACCCCACCAAGCGCCATACTGAGCAGAACAAACACCGCACCCCGCCGGATAGCGTTTCTGGACAATCCGAATGCTACAATACACAGCAAGCACAAGCACACCATTCGCCAGATAATATTACCCATAAACGAAAAGCGTGGAAATACGCAAATACCGCCATATACACCGCCGATCCCCGCTGCCATGGCTGCCGCTCGCCTGCCGGGAGGAAAGCCGCAAAGTCTATTTGTACCCACCAGCAGCAAATAGTCCACCAAGAAATTCAGAAGCATTACAAGATCCGCATACACTGTCATACAACCCCTCCATACGTAAATTGTATATGCCCAGTATATCGGCTCGTCTTCAAAAATGCCGTCACAAAACAGAGTTGTTTTATCGCAAGAATCAGCTTGTCTTAGGGGCGCTTCTGCATCCTTGCGCCGGGAAACAAAAAATACGGCAGCCGATTTTCTCGGCTGCCGTTTATTTATGGCGATTCTTCACGTGTAACAGAACGAATATTTTTTTCCGCTTTGAATCTGGGTGTCATGACCTCGTGTCCACAACCCATGCAACGCAGGCGAAAATCTGCGCCGGTACGCAGAACCAGCCATTGCTTTTCTCCGCAGGGGTGGGGTTTTTTCATTAACAAAATATCACCTAAACGAATATCCATTACTGTTCCTTCCCCTTGATAGCATGCCAATATTGCTTGGCTGCCTGCTCCAATTTGTTATCGCCGTATGTATAGTATTTCGTGCCCACCAGATCATCGGGCAGATACTGCTGATCAATCCAGCTGTTGGGATAATCATGGGGATATTGATAGCCCTGCGCCCGTTCCTGGGTATAGGTATCTGCATGCATATTTTGCAAATGTCGGGGGAAATCTCCACCCGCTCCCTTGCGCACATCATCCAAAGCACGATCCAGCGCTACATGGCCGGAATTGGACTTAGGGGCAGTTGCCATAAGAACAGCTGCATCGCCTAAAGCGATCCGTGCCTCCGGCATGCCCAGTTTCAGCGCCATATCTACGCTGGAATTGACAATAGGAATGATCATGGGATACGCAAGACCCACATCCTCTGCAGCGATCACCATCAAGCGACGGCAAGCCGCCTGCATTTGCCCAGCCTCCAGAAGCCGGGCAAGATAATGCACTGCCGCATCCGGGTCAGAGCCACGAATACTCTTTTGCAAAGCGGAGAGTAAATCGTAAAAATTATCACCGTCACGGTCTGCACGCAATGCGCTCTTTTGGGTGACTGCCTTGGCATCCGCCAAGGTCAAAGCAATTTCATCGCCTTGGGTCATACCGGCAGAGAAAAGCACTTCTACCGCATTCATAGCCTTGCGCAGATCGCCACCGCAAGCGCCGGCTATATATTCCAGCGCACCCTCCTCCGGCACAGCACGTAATGCAGTCCGATTTTCAAGGAACGATACCGCTCGTTTCACAGCCTGTAAAGCGGCGGCAGACGAAATCTGCTTAAACTCAAATACCGTAGAACGGCTCAAAATCGCATTGAACACATAGAAATAAGGGTTTTCCGTGGTAGATGCGATCAGGGTGATTTTGCCGTTTTCAATGTACTCCAACAACGATTGCTGCTGCTTTTTATTAAAGGATTGAATCTCGTCCAAATATAGAAGCACACCGTTAGGCGCCATAAAGGTATCTAACTGCGCAACAATGTTCTTAATATCTGCTGTGGATGCCGTTGTGGCATTAAGCTGATACAATGTACGGTTTGTCTGCTTGGCAATAATATTGGCAACCGTAGTCTTTCCCGTGCCGCTGGGGCCGTAGAAAATCATATTGGGTATATTGCCGGAATTTACAAGGCGACGCAGTACAGCGCCCTCGCCCAGAATATGCTCTTGTCCAAAGACCTCATCCAACGTCTGGGGACGCAGGAGGTCTGCCAGAGGCTGATACATACGTATCTCCTTTCAATCAGAATGTAGCTACATCTTCTGCCGCAGGCTCTGCCTTTTCAACACGCAGCGCCGTCAGCACAGGCCCAATTTCACCCTTATATAACGGATGCTTCTCTGCACGAACAGTGGCTGTTACAGCTACCCATTCCCTGCTGGTCAATGTGGATGCCTGGGGATAGTTGCAAGGAATTCCGCAAAACTGAATATCATCTGCGCAGCAAGTCATCACAAATCGACCGGGGGCAAACATATCCCCACGGCTGCGGCGGAGCATTGCCACCTGACCCTTAAAGCTGACAGTTTTCCCATCGTACTTCTGGGCTTCCTCGGTAACATCCCGATACCAAATAGCATAGTCCTCATCATTGATCATGATTACCGGGGCATGGATGTCAAAGGGCAAGGGGTCTTGCTCATCATCAAAGGCAGTCGTGCCGTCGGTGTAATCATAAAGAATATCAATCCGGCGGTTGGCTGCTCTGGCAAGCTTGTGCAGTGCCGAAGTGTCTGCGCCGGGTGTCAGGCGATTAAATACCACCATCTGACCGCCCACCAGCTTGTCCATCACCAAATTTCGCATATTGGCATTATATGCCATAATGGTAGTGGCATCGGCAAACATCACTTCCTGGGCAACCACCCAATCACTGGGGAAGCGGCTGTATAAGTCGCCGACTAATTGCATACCGTTGAGCTCCGCAACAACTCGCTGGGCACGGTATTTCTTTGCCAGCGACTGCAGTTGTTTTGTCGTAACAGTCTGCTGGTCTAACACTTCCAGATATACATTTTGATGGGGATATGTGGAGGAATCATACTCCTCCTCGCCCTCCTCAAACACCAGCAGCAATGTGCGCTCACCGGCATTAAAACGGGGATCCTCAAGTGTTTCCTGAATAAACTTCGTCTTACCGGAATCTAAAAAACCGGTAAAGACATATACGGGAATTTGGATCATAACTTACACTCCAAACAACTGCGCAATATCATGTGTATCCATATCTGCACCGATTACACACAGCTTGCCGTTAACAGCAGCGCTGCCGGTACGAATGTTGGCTTCACCGGGAACATAGTCAAAGTGTATCCAACTGCCATCGGCGGCCGCAAGGATTCCCTTTGCACGCAGAACAAAGCCATATTCACGGGAATCCAGCTTTTTCAGTGCTTCGCCAATCTGTTCTTTTGTAAATTTCTTGGCTGTTTCCACACCCCAAGAGGTAAAGACCTCATCGGCATGGTGGTGGTGCTCGTGGTCATGATCGTGACCGCAGCAGCAATGCTCATCATGGTCATGATGATGCTCGTGCGCATGGTCATGTCCGCAGCAGCAATGCTCGTCATGGTCATGATGATGCTCGTGCTCATGGTCATGTCCACAGCAGCAATGCTCATCATAGTCATGGTGATGATGCTCATGTTCGTGATCGTGACCACAGCAGCAATGCTCGTCATGGTCATGGTGATGGTGTTCATGTTCATGATCGTGACCACAGCAGCAATGCTCGTCATGGTGATGGTGGTGATGCGCATGCTCCAGCGCTTCCAGAGATTTAGCAAGAGAAGCCTCGCCCTCCATTGCCTCTGCCAACTGCTCACCGGTCAATGCATCCCAAGGAGTTGTAACGATGGTTGCATTAGCATTGCGCTGGCGCAGCATGTCAACGGCAGTATCCAGCTTTTGCTGGGGAATATCATCTGTACGGGACAAGATAATCGTTGTGGCTGTTTCGATCTGATTGTTGTAGAATTCACCAAAGTTCTTGGTATACACCTTGACCTTTCCGGCATCCACAACAGCAACTGTATATCCCAGCTCAACCTGATCATTGGTAACCTTCTTAACCGCAGCAATCACGTCGGAGAGCTTGCCCACGCCGGAAGGCTCGATCACGATGCGATCCGGCGCATACTCATCGATAACCTGGGTCAGCGCCTTACCGAAATCGCCAACCAGGCTGCAGCAAATGCAGCCGGAATTCATTTCCGTAATGTTGATACCGGCATCCTGCAAAAAGCCGCCGTCGATACCAATCTCGCCAAATTCATTCTCGATCAGTACTAATTTTTCGCCCCGATAAGCCTCGGAAATCATTTTCTTGATCAGAGTGGTTTTACCTGCGCCAAGAAATCCTGAATAAATATCGATCTTAATCATATTCATTACACCTTCTGTAAATATTTTTTCAATTTATTATACCACCAGCTGGCCAATAAAACAAGTATAATAATCTATCCTTCGACAGTATTTCCTTGTATCCTCACAACATTTGTTTTATTGTATTTTCGGTGGACATTCCCCCGAATGCGACAATCCGCCAAAACCGCCGCTGCGTACCTCCCACGCAGCGGCGGCAATTTTATTAGGATAAGGGAATCAACAGCATTTGTTCACTGTCCGGTTCTTGCTCAATGGCATTGATCATGCGAATTTCATCCATCGTGGAGCCGGAGCGTTTTGCGATTTCCCACAAACTGTCATCTCCGGCTCTGCACAAGATCACACTGGGTCTTTCTGCCGTATTGCACAACTGCTCACCCAAGGTTGCGCCCGTAAGCATAGGCATGCCTGTTGTGCCATTGGTTTGTACCTGAAGGTTGAGATCACAACGCATGTGCATCATATCCATCCCAGCGGTTGCCTGCACTTTGCCGGCAGACTGCGCCAGCATTTCTACAGCCGCTTCCGGAGCGGCGTCCATTTGCCATTCATTTTCCCAATGCATAGTGCTGCCCTGCAGCATGCCGGATTCATCATAACCCAGCACATGGAATACACCAGACAGCTCTGCAACCACCCGGTCGCCCTCCCGGATCAATCTTGGCTGATCCGGATAGAACGCACCATCCACTACATCGACATAGGAATCATTGGGCGAACACTCCGCCTGAATCGTATGAGAAAATACATCCAGCAGCGCAGAAGTCTGCAACTGATCAATCTGTAAATCCACATGGCGGCAGGTACTGTACATATCCTCTGCTAACTGCACTTTTACGCAATCATACACCACATACTGCGCAGTGATGCCGGCTTTCAGATTCCAGGTTTCTTCCTCGCCCTGCTCCAATTCCAAAGCGGTAACCGCAAAGCGGATACGGGCATCGGCACAAGATTCATATTCCTTTTGCAGCTGTGTGTATTGGGAAAACGGCAATTCAAACTCCCAGGTATGTAGTTTCCCATCCATTCCCAAATACAGTACGCTGAGCATCCCAACGCCACGCATCACCAGCTTGTCAGTCACGATCTTTTTCTCCATCAGTGTTGGTTGTAAACAATAACGCAGCACCTTGCTCACACCGGGCGCAGATGCCGGGAAAGACAGTACATCATCCAGCGCAAACGCTTTCTCACCTGCCTCTACGGGCAGCTGAGTGGGATAAACATTTTGCAGCACTTGTACATCCTCCGGCAATTCCGACGGAGTATATACGGTAATTTCCGTTGGCTCCCACATTTGCCCCAGCACGCCCATATTAGCTCGTATCATCAGCTTTCTTGCGGTAAGCAAGCGAGCATCCACGCTGCGCAGCATCGGGCTAACTTCTGCGATCCCGTCCTGCTGTGTCTGTGGGACATCCCATTTCATCTGAAATGGCAACCACGTTTCGACACATTGGGGCTCGCCGCCTTCCTCGGGTTCGTATAATGTCCAGACCATCACACCTCCGGACACACCCACATTCCCCGAGCGCCATTCCTTTCCACGGATCACCGGCTGTCCCCAGCTGGCCAGCACCCGTCCAATGTCCGGCATGCCGTCGGTAATACGTACTTCCTGGGTTTGTTCCTGACACTGCATTTCCCGTTTTATGGAATTCAGGCACGGGATCACCGATTGATTAAACTGCAACTGCACATATATCACTCCTTTGCTACTGCATTATATTCACCGAAGGACAAGTATATGCCTATTTGTTTCTTGCGATAGCGCACCCTATAAATATCATGCAGAAGCCAAAACAATGGGACAAAAAACCACCCTCTACCCAAATACCAATCAACACACCCAATCCAAAGGACAGCATCATACAGCCCCAAAGCTGGTTTTGCCGGCACATAAAAACACCCCCTGCACATTGTATGCAGGAGGTGTTATGAATTTAACCGCCGAACTTATATATGGTTTTTTCTCACTGGGCATCCAGCACTGCCTTACATTCGGCAAGCACTTTTGACAATATGGGTACACACACCGTTTTACCGTAGCCGGCATCCTCCACAGCGATCACAAATGCCAGAGGATACGCATCGTCAGATACAAAACCGGCGATCATGGCGTTGGGTTTCTTATCGCCACCCACTTCCGCAGTACCGGTCTTGGCACACACGGTCAAGCCAGGGAAATTCTCGCTGCCGTACTTATCCGTTACATTAAACGCCATATATTCCTGCAGAATCTGGGCAGTGGCAGTGGACATGATACGATCATTTCTGACGGTGCTGGCAGAATAACTTTTGATGCCATCAGAGGTCACCTTTTCCACCAGATAGGGAGTCGTTCCCTTGCCGCCGCTGGCAATCGCGCCCACAAATGTCAAAAAGCTGCAGGGATTCACCAAGTCAGTATATTGTCCGACACCCGCCCAGGCCGTATCCGCCAGATTGGCATTGGACAGATCAAACTGACCGGCAGCCGTGGTGATGCCATCAAAAGTCACCGCATCCAGCACACCGAATTGCTCCACATACCGGCTCAGGGTATCCTGACCCAGCTGCTGCGCGATCTGCGCAAAAGCGCAGTTGCAGGAATTGCGGAAAGCTGTTTTCAGATCCTGCTCCCAGTGTGTACCGTCGCAAATAATTTCTTGACCATCCACAATGCAACTACCTCTGCAAACAAAAGTCTGCTCGGTAATGTCCGGAATGGTTTCGATAGCTGCTGCAAGTGTAACGATCTTAAAAATCGAGCCAGGGGTATACAGCGACTGCACAAACCGGTTGATATACAGGCCATCATACTGCTGCGCATCATCACCCTCTATATCCGGTGCATTATCCGGATCGTAGGTAGGTGTGGTCACGGCGCAGATCAATTCGCCGGTCTTATAATTATAAACACCGATGGTACCCTTATACTCGCCCATGGCTTCCAGCGCCACCGCCTGCACTTGGGCAGATAGTGTCAGCTGCGCTGTGCCGCCGGTGCCGGCATAGGAATAGATGCCATTGAGCAGATCAAAACCAGCCAATTCCGCCGCATAGGTAGAAAGCGCCGGTGCGCTGATATTGCCGTTTCGGTCGCCCAGCCAATGCACCAAGGATCTGCGTATCTGTTCTGCTTCCGCATAAGTCCGCTGTCCGCTCAAATCTAACAACAATACACCGTCACGGTCTTCAATCACTCCGCAGCCGATATTTCCGCCGTTGTACACATGAGGCGATCCGGAAAATATGACCCAATCTCCGGCACGGAAAACATATTCGCAAACAAAGAACACAAAGCCGCCTAAAAGCGCCAGTACCAGCAGCAAGGCGATGGTTGCGCGTCCTGCAATTCTATTCATCCTCGTCGCCTCCTGCCTTGTTCAGTTTTACAGCAAAGCTGGCATTCTGACGAGTGTCCGCCGCTTTAATAAACGCAAGCAGACCCCACGCGCAGATCATGCTGGAGCCGCCATTGGACAAGAACGGGAACGTCACACCCGTAAGGGGCAGGACATCCACTGTACCAAGGGCATTGAGGATCGTCTGCATCAGCATAATGCTGGCAGCGGTACATGCGCCGATGGTATAGAAACTGCTTCTGCCCACAACAGCAGAACGAACAGAAAATATAGCCAAAGCGACTATGCTGAGTACCAGCAGCGTGAGCATGATCAGACCCCACTCCTCACACACAGTGGCAACCGCCATATCAGAGTCAGCAGCAAATACATTTCTCATCCAGCCATTGCCTACACCCATACCCAGCATACCGCCGGAAGCCATACACATCAGTGCGCGTGTCTGCTGATAACCGCCGTCCAGCGGCACTTCCCAAATATGTCGCCATGAGGAGAAACGGCGCAGCGCATGGGGCGCAATTTTCAATGCCACCACACCGGCAAAGCCAAGTCCGGTACAAGCAAGCGCAAGCGTTCCCACGCTGCCGGAGCGCATATAAGCAATCACAAGGAATGCGCCAAAGAATATCAGCGCCGTACCAAAATCGTTCATCAGAGCAAGGCAGCCGCAAATCAGCACAGAATAGAAAATAAACGAAAACAGATTCTTTTTCGTCATAATGCGATCCATAGCAGATGCGCCCACAAATACAAAACAAACCTTTGTAAGTTCAGAAGGCTGCAAAGACAGCGAACCGATCACCAGCCAGTTCTTTGCGCCGTAATATTCCTTGCCGAACACAAGTGTGATCAGCAAAAAGCCGATGCCTGCCACAGCAGCGATCCGGCGAATCAGTTTGGCACGCTCCAGGTCACGCAGCGACCAACCCACCGTCAAAAACAATACCAAACCTAACACCGTAGCGATGAGCTGTTTCAGGATCTCGCCCGGCGCAACCGTGGCAATCACAGACATGCCCATTGTGCATAGGAAAAACGCAATGGTTTCCACTTCAAAAGAGGTTCTGCGAATACACACATAAAACAACAGCAAAAGCCACTGACAGACCATCAGTCCGCCAAAACCCAGCAGAATGTTTTGGGGCGCAGCACTGCCATTGAGTACAAATGCAAGTCCGCTCAAAAGCTGAAACACCGTCAGCAGAATCACATTACCAAAGCTGGTAAAAAACGACGATGCCTTGGTGCGCAGCTGCGCCAGCTTTTGTTCCTGACGCTGAGAGATCGGCTGCAGCTGCATTTCCACACCGCCGATAGATATCACATCCTCCGGCTGCAGCGCACGGATACGAACTCGTTTGCCATTGACAAAAATGCCATCCTTGGAATCGGCATCGGTAATCGTCCAGCTGCCGTCATCATACCGGGTCAGAACACCATGACTTCTTGACACAGTAGGAAAGTCGATGACGATATCACTGCGCTTACTTCTGCCAATTACATTTTCCCAGTGGGTAATAGGCAATTTCTTGCCATTAGAAAGGCACAGCCATGCCCATATCTCCGGCTCACGCCGGAATGTGAGCAGCGGCTTAATGCAGCGAAACAACAAAAGCGCAGCAAGAATTGGCGCTATCCACCGCAAAGCGGCAGTAAATACATCGGCATAGACTTGCATTGTCACAAGACCCGTCAAAACGCACATATCGTCACCTCCTTTACAAGTAAATCAGAAATTAATCCTCCATGGAACGGAGCAAAGCGATCTCCCGGGCATAACCCGGCAGTTCATTGGGGGTTTCCAAAATCATAGGCAGTTTTTTCAAAACCGGATGGTTAACTACCCTGCGAAACGCTTCAATGCCCAAATCGCCCTCGCCCAACAGTTCATGTCTGTCCTTATGGCTGCCGAAGGGATTTTTGGAATCGTTCAGGTGAAGTGCCTTGAGCTTGTCCAGCCCTACTACCCGATCAAACTCCGCCAGCACACCGTCCAAATCATTTACAATGTCATAGCCGGCATCATGAACATGGCAAGTATCCAGACATACGCCGATATTGTCCTTGCCCACACCGTCCATGATTGCTTTCAATTCCTCAAACTTGCCGCCGATCTCGCTGCCCTTGCCTGCCATAGTTTCCAGCAGCACAGTCACGGGATAATCCGGCGCCATGGCCAGCTTCAAAGCATCCACGATCTGGGAAATACCCGTATCGGTTCCCTGTCCCACATGGCTGCCCGGATGGAAGTTATAGTAGTTGCCCGGCAGCGCCGCCATGCGACGCAGGTCATCGCAAAGAACGCTGGCAGCAAAATCCCGGGCGCCGGCTTCCGCCGTACAAAGATTCATAGTATATGCGCCGTGAGCAACCAGCGGGCCAAAGCCTTCCGCCGCCAACACTTGCACAGCATTGGCGCAGTCTACCGGGTCTTCTTTTCTGGCTTGACTGCCTCTGGGGTTGCGTGTAAAAAACGCAAAGGTATTTGCGCCGATGGACTGCGCAGTCCTGATCATTTCCATATTTCCGCCGCTTGCGGAAAGGTGACAACCAACATACAACATCACATTCACTCCTTTTGCATATACATTACCACATTTGCCAGTAAAAATCAATTTTTCTATTCCAATTAGCAGCACAAAATGTTATAATGGAGAAAAATCCCAGGAGGTGTCCTTATGCCGAAATCTGACAACCAAAAATTAAAGATATTTTACATACTGGATTATCTGGAACGAAACTCCCGGGAGGAGCGTCCGGTGCGGACATCTGAACTCATTGCCATGCTGGACAGAGAGCATAATATTTCCTGCGACCGCAAGACGGTTTACTCCGATGTGGCTGCATTGCAGGATTACGGCGCAGATATAGTTTCCGTCCCCGGCAAAAACGGCGGTTACTATATCGCATCCCGGAACTTTGAGCTTCCGGAATTGAAGCTATTGATCGACGCTGTGCAATCCAGCCGATATCTGACGGAGAAAAAGTCCCGGGAATTGATTGAAAAACTCTGCAAACAGTGCAACGAGCATGATGCCAAGCTGCTTTGCCGGAATGTGCTGGTCTCCGGACGAGTCAAGAGCATGAACGAGACCATTTATTACACGGTGGATGCCATTCAGGAAGCCATTGGTCGGAACAAACAGATCTCCTTCAAATACTTCGACTGGGATTTGGGCGGCAAACGCCGTTACAGAGAAAAAGAATACCTGGCAAGCCCTTACGGACTTTGCCAGGATAATGAGAACTGTTATTTGCTCGCCTATTCCCCCCGTCACGGAGTGACCTCCTACCGTGTGGATCGTATGACCGATATCCGTTTGACCGACGAGGAACGGACACCTTGCCCTGAGCTCACCGGTAAGGCACTGACCGAGCATGCAAACCGCCTTTTCCAAATGTACTCTGGTGATGCAGTGGATGTAAAACTGCGTTTCCACCGCAGTCTGATTAACGTAGTCATTGACCGTTTTGGCAAGGATGTTATGCTGATTCCTGATGGCGAGGAACATTTTAATTTCACCGTGCGTGTGGCCGTATCCCCCATGTTCTTAAGCTGGATCATCGGGTTTGGCAACAAAGCAAAGGTACTTTATCCCCAGTCCGTTGCTGACCGCTGCCGGGAACTTTGCATGGAGGCGCTCAATCAGTACTGAGGGTAGCGGAATCCAGGATATCCTGCCACTGCCCGGTCAATTGCCCAGCCATTTCTGACTGCGCCATTACAGTCACTGCATAGTGATAATTTCCATCATCCAGTACCAGCGCACGCCCTACACAGTCGCCGCCTTCCCCTGCTGCTGTCCATACGCATTGGATCCGGCGAACATCGGCCTGCTCTGTTTCCATCACCGTAAGCTGATCCCGGGTAAAACCGGTCAGGTGCTGCAAGGTCTGATCCAGATCGCCGGATACCATGGTCTGCACCGTCAGGGTATAACCATCGCAGAGGTACAGCTTCCCCTGCTCCGGGCTTTCCATAGCCGGCGCTGCCGCTTCCTCCGGCAACGTCAGGGTCAGCTGCTGCAGCGTCGCCATTACCGGCTGCATATTCTGGTCCGACACAGTTTCAAATGTTTCCTGCGCAGCGCAACCGGTGAGCAGGAGCAAAAAAGACAATGCGAAAATCAGTTTTTTCATAATCATACCTCCGGAAAGGAGCTTCCAATGAAGCTGCTGCTTGTTTATCTGTTACTAATCAATGCTGCCGGGTTTGTACTTATGCTTACAGATAAGTACAGCGCCCAAAATAATCTGCGCCGCATCCCGGAAGTTGCGCTGTTAGCCGTTGCCATTCTCGGCGGCAGTCTGGGCTGCTGGGCAGGTATGTACGCCGTGCGGCACAAGACAAAGCACAAGCGTTTTACCATTGGTATACCGCTGGTTTTGATATCGCAAGTTATATTGCTGATAAGCATAACAAAAGGCTGACGGAAACCCGTCAGCCTTTTATCTTATTGATTTATAAGCATCTCTGCGCACATAATGCCGTCGATGGCCGCAGACATGATGCCACCGGCATATCCGGCGCCCTCACCTGCCGGATACAGACCTTTTATGGTCACAGACTGCTTATCCTCGCCCCGCAAAATACGCACGGGAGAGGAGCTGCGTGTCTCCGGGGCAGTGAGTACTGCGCCGGAATCGGCAAAACCTTTCAGGTTGCCGTCTAACAGGGGTATCGCCTTTTTAAGCGCTCCGGTGATTTTCTCCGGTAACACCTGATGCAGATCACACCACACGACACCCGGTCGATAGGTTGGCTGCACACCAACCGGCGCTTTGCTGGGACAATGATTCAGGAAATCACCCACTGTCTGCGCCGGGGCATGATAACTGCCACTGACATTAAATGCCGCCTGCTCAATATCCCGCTGCCACTGCACACCGCCCAAAGCGCCCACATAGGGAAAATCTTTCGGATTCAGGGTGACTAACAGCGCTGCATTGGCATTCTCGCCACCACGGTCGGCATAGCTCATACCGTTGGTAACCACACCACCCTCCTCGGAGGCTGCCGCCACCACATAACCGCCGGGACACATGCAGAAAGTATACACCGTTTCATCATCCAGATGCTTTACCAGCTTATAATCAGCCGGCGGCAGCACCGGGTCAACCTTGCCATACTGGGCAAGATCCACAGCTGATTGCTTATGTTCGATACGAACACCCATAGCAAAGGGCTTGGGCTCCATCTGCACCTTGCGCTGCAGCAGCATTTCAAACGTATCTCTTGCGCTATGACCAACCGCAAGGATCACCCGATCGCAAGGAATCTGCTCACCGCTGTCCAGCGTGACACCGGTAATACTGTCATTTGTAACAGAAATATCCGTGACCTGCGCGTTAAAACGCACCTCGCCGCCCAGGGATATGATGCGCTGACGAATGTTCTGCACCACGGTCAGCAGCACATCCGTTCCAACATGGGGTTTGGCATCAAACAGAATATCCTCACCGGCACCGGCAGCAACCATCTGCTCCAGCACCCAGCCAATTCGAGGGTTGTTGACACCGGTATTGAGCTTGCCGTCAGAAAATGTCCCGGCGCCGCCCTCACCAAATTGCACGTTGCTTCTGCTGTCCAATTCTCCGCTTGCAAAGAATTTTTCCACCTTTTCATGCCGGGTCATGGCATCATCGCCACGCTCCAGCACCAAAGGCCGCAATCCGGCAATCGCCAAAATCAGCGCCGCAAACATACCCGCAGGGCCAAAACCGATGACTACCGGGCGATGCTGGGTCTGTGTGCCGGTTTTCGGCGGCTTATAATAGGAAACCGGGGCGATGGCTGCACGCTTGCAGCCGGATTGCCGCAGAATTTTTTGCTCGTTGCCGTCCACTGCTACGTCGACGGTATATACCACCTTAACATCCGGCTTTTTCCGGGCATCAATGCTGCGTCTAACCAAGCGTACATTCTTGATTTTGGAATTGGAAACACGCAGCAGCTGCGCCGCCTCATAGGAAAGCTGTGCCACATTATGTTCCGGAGGCAAGGCAATTTCACGAATACGGATCATACAATTTCCTTTCCGGCGCTGTGACCTGCCAACCTGCCGGAGCTCCATGCCCACTGCAGGTTATAGCCGCCGCAATCACCGTCAATATCCAAAACTTCACCGCAGGCATACAGACCCTTTACCAATTTGCTTTCCATAGTTTCCGGATCAAAGCCATCAGTCATCACACCACCAGCTGTTACCTGCGCATTATCCATGCCCATAGGCTCTGTCAATGATATATCAAAGCTCTTTACAGTTTTTGCAATCACTTCCATGGCCTGAGGTGTCATTTGACTGGCATCCCTGATTCCGGCAGCCTTTGTCAGCACTCTGCCCAGGCGGTTATGTACGATACCGGTGAGCAGCTCGTCCACCGGCAAGCCAATCTGCTGTCTGCGCAGCAATTCCTCCAGCAGCAGCTGCTGGGAAACATGGGGCAGAAAGTCCACATTTGCCGTCCACGCCCCCGAACCGTAGCACACATCCCGGGAAATCTCAAACACCACCGGGCCGGAGATGCCGTAATCCGTAAATTGCAGCTCTCCTGTGCTCTCCCGGAACAAATTGCCATCTCGGAGAATTTGAATGGCACAGTTTGCCCGGACACCCTTCAGTGCCGTCACACCGCTCCAATCGGTTTTCAACTGCACCAGCGCAGGACGCAATTTCGTAGCGCGATGACCCAGCTTTGCCAGCAATTTATAGCCAGCCATACCGCCGCCCAGCTTTGTACCGGCCAATCCGCCGCAGGCCACAATTACCCGGTCACAAAAAGTATCATCTACCCAAAAACCGCCGTCGCCAGCCCGGATATTCTTAACTTCATAACCGGTGAAAACACGGATATTATCCCTTTCCATTGCAAGGCGCAGAACATCCACCACAGAATTAGCATGGTCAGAATAGGGATATACCTTGCCGGAATCCTCCGTCACAGTAAATAGCCCCAGCTTCTGAAACCACTGCAGCGTTTCCTCCGGGGAATAACGATTCAGAGCAGGCGCTGCAAATTCCGGGTTTTCGCCATGGTAGCCGCCTTCCATCGCATGGATATTGGACAGATTGCAACGACCGTTACCCGTTGCCAGCAATTTCTTGCCCACACGAGCCTGCCGTTCAAACACGATTACCTGAACATTGGTGTTTTCAGCCGCTGCCAATGCCGCCGCCATGCCGGATGCGCCACCGCCAATAATGCCGATTACCATACTCTCACCTACTTTCTGACCCCATTATAACCCAGGAACTTCACTTGTACAAGGAAAACTTCCTTGCAAAGCGCAAAAGCTGTGGTATAATAACTTCGGTGAAGTAAATGGACAGAGCAAATATCGACAAAATCGCTCAAAACCCAGAGGACAAGCTGCTGCTTGCCAAAATTTGGGACAAGATACAAACCGGCATCCGTAAGAACATTCCGGCTAACACAACATTCCTGACCCCAAGAGAACTGGAAATGACCCGGTATTTATTCGGTGACCTCCCCGGTTTGCACATTTTCGGCGGCTACGAGGACGCAGAGCGGAATATGCTGGTATATCTGCCGGAATATTTAGATGAAGGCTATTTGTTTTCGGAGGATGCGCCGCTGGTATGCCTGCGCGCTGCTTTTTATCAGGCAGACAATCCAACCCACCGGGATTTTCTCGGCGCACTGATGGGCGCAGGAATTGCCCGGGAAGTGGTCGGCGATATTTGTGTTGGCAAAGGATACTGCAATTTCTTTGTCACGGTCGAGATCGCACCCTATATCCTGCAGAATCTCACCGGCGCAGGCAGAGTGAAAATGCAGTTAACACAAGTTCCGCTGTCAGAAGTTGCGATCCCACAGCCGGAAATCAAAGAGATCCGGGACACTGTAGCATCTCTGCGGCTGGACAGTGTTGTCAGTTCCGGTTTCCGGATCAGCAGAGGTCAAGCAGCGCAGTATATCAACGGCGGAAAAGCCGCCATTAACGGTCTTCCCTGCGAAAAGCCGGATCAGGCAGTTATGCAAGGAGCAAAAATATCTATCCGTGGACTAGGAAAAATTCGACTGACCACCGTTAACGGAGAAACAAAAAAGGGTCGCATCAGCATCCTGATCGACCGATATATATGAGGTATATTTATGGACATGAACGCAGTGATCGCACGCATCAACGAATTGGCAAAAAAAGCAAAGGAAACCGCCTTGACCGAGGAGGAAACAGTCGAGCGGGATAAGCTGCGCAGAATCTATATCGATTCTGTAAAAGCAAGCCTGACCGGCCAGCTGGACAACACTTATATCCTCCGCCCCGATGGCACAAAGGAAAAGCTGAAGAAATCTTGACATTGCCGGTAGATGATGGTATCATCTACCCCATGTGGAGAGTTGTCCGAGCGGTTTAAGGAGCTAGTCTTGAAAACTAGTGATGGGGAAACCCACCGTGAGTTCGAATCTCACACTCTCCGCCAAAAAAGAAGTAACTTTTGTCAACCAAAAGTTACTTCTTTTTTTATCCAAGCCGCAGGCTTGGTATATCATCACCGCGCGAAGCGTGGTGCATATCATCAGCCCTACGGGCTGTATATCATCACGCTTTAGCGTGTATCCTCCTGCGACTTGATGATATACCGCAATAAGTTGCGGATGATATACAATGCCTCGCATTGATGATATGCAACGGCAAGCCGTTGATTTGTTTTGCGGCAGCGATATATCATTGAAAATCACAACAAATTATGATATAATATAAGACGAAAGTAGGTGAAAGTATGTCCAAGTTTTCCATGACAAAACAAAAGTTCATCAATCAATGGTTGCGTCATTTTGCAAAGGGTGTTGCTAAGGAGCAGATTGAACGATATGTCAAAGATCAGTATATTTGGCATATTTTCTCATGGGAACTGATAAAAACGGATAGCTTGTTGATAGGTGATCAAGCAAGGCAGGCATTTGATCAAGTTTCTAAGGATAATTGCATTTGTTGTGATATGTTTGGCAGTAATGGTGTTACAGACAGGCTCTCTGTTCAATATGATACGGCTAATAAAATTGACGAAAACTTAATGGAATTTTATGTAGTTGCAAAAGACTATTCTTGGACTTATATTAAAACGCACGAAGGAGATGGATGTGGTCCATATTTTATGCGTAAAGCAGAATAAGCACACTACTTTTAGTCGTTCTTACCCCTACTTACGCTACTTTTAGTCGCTCTTTCGCAACAAAGAAACCTGATTTGTCTACCTGACAAATCAGGTTTTTTGCGTGATGCGTTCCTTGCGGAACGTGATGCAGGCTTCTTGTGTGATGCACGCCTTCGGCGCGTGCGTGGAACGCATCGCATCACTTATCACTTATTTGCAAAATAAATTAATTTGTGGTAAAATTTAATTAGACAAACTTGAATTTGTCGAATTGATCAGTATACTACCTTTACTTGCTCTTGCCTCATTTTTGCTACGTTTGGTTACTCTTACGCCAAAAAAGCCCGCACCGTATGGTGCGGGCTTTTTATTTAGTTCTCGCTGCTTGCAGCTATGACCTTTTCTTTTTCTTTGTGGGCAGAACGGATCACAAACTGGAACACCACACAGCAAACAACCATTAGAATACTGTAGATCAGAAATGCCGGCTTATAAGAGCCAAACTTGTCATAGCACAGATTGACCACCGGAGCGCCTAAGGCATAGCCACTGTAGTTCATGGCAATAAACATGCCCAAAAGCTTATCATAGGAGGTATTGCCAAACAAATCATTGACGATCAGAGGAACAACCAAGGTTTCCAGAGGCAGCGACAGTGCATAAAGCAACGCAAACACCATCGTCAGAACCATACCCATTGTGCTTGGTGTAATAAACAGCATAGTGGCAAATGCAACTGCGCCTGCCAACTGACAGATGGTCATCACCTTACTCAGTCCAAAGCGGTCGTAGATCGCACCAACCAGAACCTTTGTGACCGTCACCGCCAAGGAAAACACGCTGGCAACCGTAGCGATAAACGCAACATCGATCTTGACATCCTTCAGATAGGCAGCATAAACAGAAGTGATACTCTGGAGCATAAAACCGGTAAGAAACACGATAGCACCGCCTACAAAAAAGGCAGGCATTTTAACCGCTTTCTGATATTCGATGCCGCTCCAGGCTGCGCCTGTGGACCTTTTAGCTTTTCCGGGAACTACATCAGCATTATCATCCTTAGGCCGTTCACGGAGAACCAGCACCACAACCGTACCCACCACGAACAAAATCGCAGCAATAAGCAGATAGGCATTGCGATAACCGAAAGCATCGCCCTCCTGATTGATCATAGGCGATACGATCTGGGCAGCCAGTGCACCGCCAACACCATTGGCGGCAAACACAATGCCGGTGTATTTGCCAATATCCTTCTTAAACCAGCGGCGGATAATGCTGCTGGTCATAGAGCCGGAAGTGAAGGTCAGACCCACACCCAGCAGAACACCGCCCAAATAGAACAAAGGCAGAACATTGGCTGTAGCGTACAGCAGCATAGAGCCTACCAGACACAGAAAACCGAATGCTACCATCTTGCGCACACCGAATTTCCCCAGCAGTGTTCCAAAGAATATGTTGATTACTGCAGATGTCACAAAACGGCAGCTGTCATTGATCGAAAACAGACTTCTGGGAATCTCCAGCGCTTCTGTGATCGCAGACAGAAAAAGTCCCTTATTGCCGCTGCAAAAACCCAGCGCAATAAAGGTCATAACAAAGCATGCTGCCAATATGAACCACTTGTACTCTAATTTTCTTTTTAGCAATTTCATGCAATCTCCTCTTTTTAGAGCTTTACATTCTACGTTATACCACCAAGCAACTGCAAATGCAAGTAATCATTTCTTTATGCAAGCGTAACATAAACTTAATGCACCCCCGAAGTCATCGCTTCGGGGGTGCCAATCACATAATATCGCTCTGATAGAATTGAATGACAAAGTCCCGGAACACCTTTTCGTCCTCTGTCAATTCATATTCCTTGCTCCAATACAGTCTGGTACGCCATGGACGATCGTTTCCAACAATAGGCACATAACACAATGGCAGCGTGATGGTACGACCTGTATGACAGGTCGCGAAGGAGATTCCCAAGCCCTTGGACACCATCTGCTGTGTCACCAAGTGAGAATAAGCATTCCCCGTTGGCATAGGTATGCCATTTTCGTGGAACATTGTCTGCAGATGATTATATAAGGGATAATTTTGCAGCGGCATAAATATAGTTTCGCCGGTAAGCTCTTTTAATTCCACAGACTCTCGCTGCGCAAAGGGATGATCCGGATGAACAACCACCACAGGAAAGTCATCAAACAGCGGAACACTTTCCAGCTTATCTGCACAAAACACCGGGACGCTCTCCTCTGCCGCCAGCAAAAAGCTATGCTGTACAGACAGTCCATTTGCCGCTAATGCAGAACTATTTATACTGGTGCATTGCAAAGTGAAACCGGGATACTCCTCTGAAAAAGCCGTAATCAGATCCACCAGCTGGATCGTTGCCATACTGGCGATCCGCACATGCTTTTGCGGGGACAGCAGGCTTTGCTGAATCTCTGTTCTTGCGCAGTCGATAGAGGCAAACACCTGATTGACATACCGCAGCATGATCTGACCCTGCTGATTCAGCGTCACACGGTTACTGGCTCTGTCAAACAACTGCACGCCCAACTCTTTCTCTAACCGGGCGATGGATGTACTCAAAGCCGGCGCAGAAATAAACAGCGTACGCGCTGCATCAGAGATCTTGCCGATTTCCGCTACCGTTTTAAAATATTTTAGCTGCAGTAATTCCAAGTTAATGCCCCCATTTCCAGCGTAGTGCTGATATTATAGCAATAACGCAAGGTTTTTTCAACCCCAAACACATTTCTTTGCTTAATATACACTAAATGCACAAATAGGAAGCGCTGCGACTAAACTATTCCACCATACCGTATTTGACTTTGATGCGATCCAGTTTTTCCAGCATGGGTTCTGCGGCTATAAGGATAAATATGACCGTTGCAGCAGCATGGATCAGATCCATAGGAAGTCCTGATACATAATACGCAAGCACCATATTCCAGTTGATACTTTGGGCATTATACATAAGCGCAGAAGCCGGATTCATAATGCCGCCATAAATGATGACTGCCGCAAAAGCGCCGAAAGTGGCAAGGCTGCCACGGCTGCGGCGTAATAGTCCCTTTCGGAAAAACACGCCTGCCAGAAAACCGATGATTCCCATGCTGAACATCTGCCAAGGCATCCATGGACCCTGGGAAAACAGCACATTGGACACCATCATAGTCACAGCGCCTACCAAAAAGCCGGTTTCTCCACCAAAGGCAACGCCGGAGATGATCACCAGTGCCAATACAGGTTTAAACTGGGGCAGCATAAAGAACGCTGCTCGCCCTGCCACACCAATGGCACACAACACCGCAATCGTGACCAGCTCTCTTGCCTTGGGTTTTCTGCTTTCAAATACAAGGAAAAACGGCACCATACATTCAATCAGCACTAAAAATGCGGTTATGTTATAGTTCCGGTTACCGAAATACATTACACCGGCAAAGATGGTCAGGGGGATGCAAAGCAAAATCAGCACTGCAGCTACCATCGTTCGCTTGCTTAATTTTCGCTGTTTGGACGGTATCTGCTGCATAGCTGAAGGTGCGCTCCGTCGGCCAATAGCTGCAATAAACACACCCAATGCGCCAATCAGTATCAGATACAGATACAACTGTTTTTGTCCCAGCGCACTGATGCCATTCATATTGATCAATGCCGACAAATCTGTTATCCCCGTGGCATAAAAGAACACTACTGCTGCCATCGCCAAGGAAACGCCGGCAAGCAGTTTTCTCCACAAGGGCAATGGTTTGGGCTTGAAATTCACAGCATTTTCTTTAATTGCCGGAAGCGGCTTCGCCTGGGGCACTTCCGGCTCTGCAGGAATCTGACCGCCGCAGCAGCCTATAATATCGGCAACGGTCACCGCCTCGGGAATCAAATGCCGTGCCATACGATTGGCAGGTGTTGTATAGAAGCTGTTACCGGAGAAAAATTCCCGGGGTGCTCCCTCAGCTACGATGCTGCCATCAAAGAACAGACCGCATTTGTGGGCATACTCGGCGCAAAAGGGCACATCGTGGCTCACCATCAAAATCGTAACACCTTGCGCAATCAGTTTGCGTAAAATAAATGCAAAGGTCACCTTGAATTCCGCATCGAAGCCTTTGGTAGGCTCGTCTAGCAGCAAAACATCGGGTTGTGTCAGCAGTACCTTTGCCAACGCGGTGCGCTGCTGCTCACCACCGGAAATATCATAGGGATGGCGGTCAAGAAATTCTCGCAGACCGCACAGCTCCACGATTCTGGTAACTTCCGCATCTTGGATTTCCTTGGGGATATTCTTGCCCCGGAACACCTCGTACAGATCTTCTCGGACAGTTCTTTTAACAAACAAGGTTTGTGGATTTTGGGGCAGGTGTCCTAACTTGCCTTTCAGTCGCACATCACCACGATAAGCATCACGCAAACCGGAAATCACCTTCAGTGTGGTGGATTTACCGGCACCGTTGCCGCCCAGGATGGCATAAAACTCACCCTTGCGCAGTTTCAAAGAAAATCCTTTGACCACATCCGGAGAATCTTTCTCATATCGGAACCACAGATCATCACATTCCAAAGTCACACACTCGGGATACACCGTGGATTCTTTTTTTGCCAGGGGTAGAAACGCTTGCTCCTCTGTTCTCTGTGAAAGGAAGGCACTGCCGTCACGAACGGTCATAGGGCAGTCCAGCTTGGTTTCTACTGCCGCCCAGACACGCATAGCCGCGGGCATCGCAAGAAACATTCCGCTGCCCTTGTCCTTTAACTGCAAGCCTACATTTTCCGGTTTGTCGTCACAGATAATCGCGCCCTGATCCATAACAATCGCCCGAGTAGCAAAAGGAAATGCTTCCTCCAAACGATGCTCCGTCAGAATAATGGTAGTACCCAATTCCCGGTTGATCTTGCCCAGCAGCGCCAAAAAGTCAGCGGCGGCAATGGGGTCAAGCTGTGCAGTAGGCTCGTCGAGCACCAATACGCTGGGTTGCATCGCCATAACCGACGCAAGACTTAACAGCTGTTTCTGACCGCCGGACAGCTCGGTGACATTCTTATAAAACCAATTCTCAATCCCGAAGAATGCGGCAATCTCCGCCACACGGCGGCGAATAGTGGGAGTATCATATCCCAAGCTCTCCAAACCGAATGCCAGTTCGTGCCACACCTTATCGGTGACCACTTGATTCTCAGGGGATTGCAGCACATAACCAATCTGCTGCGCTTGCTCCCGCTGGCTCATTTCATCCAGCAACTTGCCTTGATAGCGAATCTCACCGGAGAACAGACCATGGGGTGTCAGGCAGGATTTTAAATGCCGCAAAAGGGTGGATTTTCCGCAGCCGGAAGGACCGCAGAGGATCACGAACTGGCCTTGCTGAACCGTAAAGGATATATTGCGAAGGGCCTTTTTCTCGCCCTCGGGGTATGTAAAATCTACATTTTTGAATGAATAGCTTTCCATTTTCTCTCCTCTGCCCAGTTCAGCGCAACGGGCATTAAACAAAGAATCAAATACACAAACTGAAAGGTTAGGGTCACTGTGTTTAGTCCAATATAGCGAATACTGGGAAAATAGCGGAATCCAAATGCAGATACCATGCTGCCCGTGAGCAAATACAATCCGCAAAACCCTAAATAAAGCAGCGCCATTTTATCCCGGTCATCAAAGCGGTATATGGAAAAGGCAGTGCGCCCCTTTAGACCGTATCCCCGGCTTTTCATGCTGTCGGCGGTCTCAATGGCATTTTCCAGCGCCCATGTTACCATAATAGATAGCACAGTGATGGCGATTTTCGTGCGATGCCAAAGACTGCCTTCCGAAATATCTCTGCCGATGCTTTTCTGGGCATCCACCACGCTATTCAGCTGCGACTTAAACTTGGGGATAAACCGCAGCGTCATACTCAGCACCAAGGACATAGCCGGAATGATTCGGCCAAACAAATAAATGAATTTGTCTGATGTGATTACCCGGTTGAAATTCAAAAACCAAAGCATCACAGTCGCCAGCATGACACCGGCAGAAACGCCGTAAAGAATACTCTCCAGCGTCAGGGGGTTTCCCGTAGGAAAATACAGCAGCGTCGTCACTCCTTCATGGCTGAATGCCGGGTTCATAAACGCAGTCACCAGCGTAACGGGCAAGCACCATTTCAGGCAAAACAGCACAGCTTTTCTGCCCTCTGCCTGCACAGCATAGAACACTGCGCAGAGTAAAGAGATTCCTTGCGCCAGCGGGTAATTCAATGCCATAGAAAACCCGATAACCAATGTAAAATACAAGAAATTTACAATGGGATGGTATTTTGAAAAGCGATCATTCATAAGTACCACCCATCCAATCACAACCTACATCATTACCCAAATCACAAGTAAAACGCCACTCTACTGTTTCACCGTCAGCAAGCTGATAGCGGGAACAACCGTAATTGGGATACCAGCCATTCACCCGATACATCCAACCGGAAAGACTGCCACAGTCAAACTCATACAAGTTGTGGATTCCCTCTACATAAGCACTGTTGTATACCGGTGTCCAGGAGGATTCCAGGTGGATGTTAAACTCACGGCAAACACGTTGAAGAACATCAAAAACAGATTCGCCGGCATAAAATTCCACCTTTGTAGGCGGCAAGATCACACCGTCATGGGGCATAACCTCCAGTTTATCAGCCTCCAGGTCGGTAATATTATTCAATATTGCCGAGCACTCAATGGAGAACGTGCATGAATAGATTGTTGCTTTGTCTGCGCTTTGTCCCGGTTCTACGGGCAGGGGTTTTCCCTCCGGTATGGGATCGGTCAGATACATATCCTGCTCCGTAGTGCTGCCATCAGAATTTGGTCGGTCTGCATTTTCCACACCGTTATCCTGAAATGTGTCAGGGAGGATTATGCAGCTGCCATAGTCATCACACACGGGAAAGTTCAAAATGGTTGCCGGTGTTTCTGTGGCAGATGTGTTAAGCAGCGCAACATCCGCCACTTTCTTGCCATCATGATAGGCAGAAGCAGTCAAGGCATCCCAACGAGCATCCAAGGTAATGCTAAGGGTTGCTGGGAAACCCAGCGCCCCACCAAAAATCACTTCAATACCGCCATCATGCTTCTTAAGTTCCACAGACAGATCGGTGTTGTGGGGATCTGCAACCTGCGACCCAAAAACAATCCATTTATATTCTAATCCACCGGAAACCCCTTGGAATGTGGTTATGGCATTGTATGTGCGAATAACATCAAACACCTGCCCGTCCACCATACCGTTATCCGGAAGCATTACCGGTTTATGGATATCAATTTCAAAGTAATTACCCTTGCAAGCCGCAAGGGAAAAAGCAGTTACAACTGCCAGAATAAATGCAAATATGCGTTTCATAAATGAAACCTCCGCTTACAAACGGTTTTCAATACACTACTTACGGGAAAGGCAGCTTTTGGCTGCCTTTCCCGGTTTTTCAGGAATTTACATCCTGCATATCATACAGCGTATTTTGACCCTTTATATATCTTTGATAAGCAATCAAAGCATAGCAACCTTGGTCTGTTGCCATAGCATCAACTTTTCCCGACTGAATGTGCTTAAAACCTGACTCACTTTCTACATAGTAAGAAAGCAGAGCATCCAGCACCGATTTGCCGTTCTTAATAAATCTGCTGTCCGTATCAGGGTCAACGCCCCAAGTGGCGCAAGCCACTACTACCTGGGCACTACTTTCACTATTCTCATCACCGAAGGTGATATAGCCGCCTTTTTCGGTTTGCAAAGCAGAAAGGCAGAAAAACGCTTCCTGCGCCGCCTGATTGACCTTTGCCTGATTTCTGTAGGGATACAAAGCCTGCAGAGCCATAGCGGTAATATCCGGATCGGAAACCTTACCTGTCAACGCCCAGCCACCATCATCTAGCTGCTTTTGAAGAATATGATCTACGCACTGTTGCCGAATAGAAGGATCGTTTGTTTGATAATTCCCCGTATCCAACGCAATCAGCGCCCAAATCGGGCCGTTAATTCCCTGTTTTAGAATCCAATTAAAATTGTCGTAGGGCGTGATCAAATTCCAACCGGCTACATTGGTTGCATCTTTGCCGATGGCAGAAAGAGCGACAATGAGTCTGGAGTTTTCAGTTGATTTCGCTCTGTGCAACGCACCGTTTTGATTGACAGAAGCTGCGGTTTGCGCAACCGCAATTTCAATACGACTATAGTAGCCGGCAAAATAAGCATCGCCCTTTGCATAGTAGTTGCCTCGAGCCAGGCACAGCACCGTCCACTCCCCCACCAGCGTGCCAAAGTCCGGCTCCGGCACATTCACCGCCAGTTGCTTTAATACTGCATTGAGCGTTCCGTTCACGTCCTGATGCTGGGAAGCAGTGTTTTCATTTTTTACCGGTGTGTCAGTGTCAGCGGAATCCTTAGCGTCTTGCACAACGTTTTCGCTGGGCTGCTTTTTATCTGGTTCTGTTTCCGCTATCACATCCGATTCATTGCTCAGCGTTTCCGTTGTGGAGACCGGCGCTGTGCTTGCCTGCACCGCCTCATCCAGCACAGATGATTCTGTAGGATCTGTCTGCACCGAATCTGCAGGGGCACAACCAACCATAGCGGGGCAAAGCCCCGCTATGGTAACTATCAAAACCAGAATAGAAACAAATAATCTTTTCATATCAGGAATTTATCCTTTGTTTTAATTCTTCGCATGCCGCATCCAATTCATCCTGCGTCACGCCAAAGGTAGAAACAACCTGGAAAGCCTCTGTGTAATCTACACCAGCTTCAACGGCCTCGGCAATACATGCAGTCAATTCGTCACGATCCACCACTTCAAAGAAGGGCTCACCCATCATGCCCCAATCGCCCAAGTCAGAACCGTATGCCAAAGTGAATTGTACACGCATCACATCGCCGTCCTGGGGAACGTAATCACAGAACGGAACATTGGGGAATTCGTTATTAATGAAATACATCCAGCCAGAACCCCATGTCACATCGAATTCACACAGTGTGCCATCTTCCATAACATAAGGATCTGTATAAAAACCATAAGCATCCAGCGCCTCTGCCAGCACCTCGGGAACTTCCAGATAGGAAGTATCCACACCGGAAACAGAGGACATATAGAAGCCATTGTAGGTGCTGTGCAGGCTGCCCTGATAGCTCATAGTCAGACCGTTGATGTAGAGCGTGTAATCCAACGCATGCGCAGCAGACAGATATTGCTTCATTTCTTCTGCATCGTCATAACCATACAGTTGCGCCATATCTGTCAGCGTTGCTTCGTCCAACACCAGATTGTACGGCTCTACCAAATATCCCAAACCTACAGTAAATGCTTCCACAGACACCGTGATGGTAGCTGCTGCTTCCATATCGCAAACAACCTGGTATGTTACACTGGTACTATAATCACCGTCACAGGCAGTAATTACAATGGTGTTATCTCCGGGAACTAACACAAAGTTATAGCTGGTCTTAATGGTGTCATCCCAGTTGATTGCATCTGCCACACCATTGACTGTAACAGTAACCTTGCTGCAGGAGAGCTTGTTGCCATTGCTGTCTTTTGCCCATACATCCAAAGTTGCTCTTGTGTTGGTAAATACCATGCCATCCGTAATGGCGGTGGTAATTGTGGGAGATTTTGCTGTGATCTGGGCATCGGTTTCAACGCTGTCGATCACCGCCTTGGCTGCTGCCAGTGCAGCATCAACACCAGCCTGGTCTGCCGCTGCGTCAATGGCTGTCATGCCATTGGCGATTGCGGTTGCCAGCTGTGCCTTTTGTGCCTGACGGTAGTCCTCTGCTTTTACATAACTTTCCAGTGCGGTCTTGGCAGTAGTCTTTGCCGTTTGCAGCGCTTCCGCTGCTGCAGCATTTTCTTGCGCAGTCAACTCAGCATCTGTAGCAATATTCTGAATCTCCGCCTTGGCTGTTGCCAGCGCAGCATCAATACCAGCCTGGTCTGCCGCTGCGTCAATGGCCGTCTTGCCATTGGCGATTGCGGTTGCTAGCTGTGCCTTTTGTGCCTGACGGTAGTCCTCTGCTTTTACATAACTTTCCAGTGCGGTCTTGGCAGCCGCCTTGGCCGCTGTCAAGACATTGTTATTTTGGATAGCTACCGTATTCTTGTTGGTTTCCGTTTCTTGCTTCGTAGAGGTTGTGTCCTGCTTGGTAGGAACTGTATCCTGAGTAACAGGTGTTATGTCCTGGGTAACAGGTGTCGTCTCTTGTGTAACAGGTATCGTAGGATCCTCAACTGCAGGTGTTGTATTATCAGCAGGTACAGTTACATCATCAACAACTGTAGGGATCGTTTCGTCAGCAGGTTGTGTCGTACTGCATCCGCTGACACCAATAGCCAGGCAAAGGACACAGACGATTACAAGCATGAGTGCAATAAACTTCTTCATTTTGATTCTCCTTATTCCTTATTGATTTGATTTCGGGCTTCACGAGGTTCTTTTAACCCAGCGGACTCCAACGCTCTGGGCCATGGTCCAAGGTATGCCTTGATTTGGGCGCAAGCAGCATTGTCGAAGTCTTTTTTTGTGGGCAGCCGCCCAAGTTCTGCATACTTTTGACGCAGAAGGTCCTCCGCCCAGGCCTTCTTTTCTTCGGGTGTCACTTGCATCCCTCCTTCTGTTTTCGAGTGGCTTTTCCGTAAACAAAAAGAGCGCAACCCATTTATCCGCAAGTACGGACAAATTTGGTTGCACTCTCCTGTCAAAGCGTGAAAAACCCAAATGATGCAGCAGGCTCTCTGACTTAAGCATAAGCGCTAACACAGCAATGGACGGTTGTTCCGGATTCTGACCGGATCACCTTTCTGCACCATGAAGCAATATTCAGTTGGATTGCGGATCGGCTGTGGGAAGGGGGAACGACCCACAGCCATTACAAAAAACGCGGCATCTCCGATCAATAGAGATGCCGCAGCCGTTTTTCCGCAACAAAAAATCACAGGCTCCGTACTTGCAGACCCTAGTGTTTTCCCGCATTTGAGCAGTTCTCCTGACTTACGCATCATAAGCTTTGTGCGGCCTTCTCGGGATTGACCCAATGACCGGCTTTCGCCTTGCACAATGCCTCCACGCTTACAGTGGCGGTACCGTCCGGGATTCGCACCCGGTTATCTATTCTCCTGCGAAGCTTTTAACACCAGCGCAGGCACTCAAACGGAATATTTACTTGTGAAATTATTATACATAAGTGTATCCAAAATGTCAATCGAAAACAACTGTTTTTTTACGGCCTTTCAAATCCCTCTCACTGAATACCAATGCCATAAAAAGACCCATCCGTTTGGATGGGTCTTTTGCTCTGTTTCTTCAGATTGATTTGTGCTTACAGGTTGACACCTGCCATCACAAATCAATGGATTTTCCCACGGCCTAAAAAACAGTTCACTGGACTGTTTTTTTGACGGCCTTTCAAATCCCTCTCACTGAATGCCAATGCCATAAAAAGACCCATCCGTTTGGATGGGTCTTTTTATGGCGGAGTGAGAGGGATTTGAACCCTCGCGTGGCTTTTGACCACCTACTCCCTTAGCAGGGGAGCCCCTTCGGCCTCTTGGGTATCACTCCGAATCAAAAGTATATTAACTTGTTGCCAAAGTATTCTAGCATAGGCTATAGGGTTTGTCAAGGGCAAAAGCGATTCCCGGCTCATATAAATTGAGCCGGGATCACATTAACATTGGTCATCCAGTCGAATTACTGTGGTATAGTCGCAGACTGCGCATTTCAGCGATGCTTCCACATGTTCCTTTATCTCGCCACGCTTAGCGCACATGGTATACGGCACTGCCAGATCAAACACCAACTTCGTCTGACAAGCGCCACGCACAAGCCGGAAATCATGGATAGACAGTTCCGGTTCAATATCCCGGACTACCCTTTCCACCGTCTGACGCATTTGATTCCATTCTGCATCGTTCATCAGCACCGGGTCATAGTGGATCACCAGATTTACATTCAGTTCTTCCAGCACCTGACACTCGATGTTATCAATAATGTCATGACAGACCAGCGGATCTTCCTCTGCGCTGAGTTCTACGTGGACAGAAGCATAGCACTTACCCGGGCCGTAATCATGCACCAGCAGATCATGGATACCCAATACCTTCTCATTTGACAGCACCATATTGCTGATTTTTTCTACCAGCTGACGATCCGCTTTTTCTCCCAACAAAGGAGAGATCGTATCCTTTGCCATGCCAATACCGGAAACCAAAATAAACAATGCCACAGCAAGGCCGATGTAGCCGTCCACGTTGACATGGTACAGCCAGCTGATCAGCCAACCTGTCAGCACCGCCGCCGTTGTCAGCACATCGTTTCGGCTGTCCACAGCCGCCGCCCGCAGTGTCGTAGAGCGGATTCGCTTGCCAAGCTTGCCGTAAAACAGCCACATCCACAACTTAATCGCCAATGCGCATACCAAAACAACGGGGGTTATCACGCTGAATGTTATGGGAGTGGGCATCAAAATCTTTTCTACAGAGGACTTCGTCAGTTCCACACCGATCACAAGAATCATAGCAGCAATGATCACACCGGACAAATATTCATACCGGGCGTGTCCATAGGGATGATCCTGATCGGCAGGACGCTTTGCCAGCTGGAATCCCAGCAACGTCACTACAGAGGAAGCGGCATCGGATAAGTTGTTCAGCGCATCTGCAACAATAGAAACTGCGCCGGATAAAACACCGGCAATAATCTTAATGCCGAACAGCAGTAAATTGCACACGATTCCCACCGTTCCTGCCATCTTTCCTACTGCTGTATGGACAGCAGGACTAGCGGTATCTTTATAATCTTTCACAAACAGTCGTAACAGCAAATCTGTCACAATAAACCCTCCTATGAAATATCCCCATTCTTAGGAATGGGGATACAGCTTACTGACCGGGGAAAATATTGGTGATCAACAAAAGCAGGGGTAATACGAGAGAAAACACACTGATAAGCCAGGGATACAGCACCTTTCGGGAGCAGAACATCAGCAGCAAGCACACCGCCGTAACTGCCAGCGGGCCATATACAGCCACTTCTCTGCTCACAAACTGGGCATATTCGCCGGTGGTCTGCAGATCCAAGCCCACCTTGGCAGGCAGACTGATCTGATTATATAACGCAAGAAACACAGCTGCCACACCCACCGGGATCGCCAGCACGATGCTGCGCAGTCTGTAGCACCATTGCCATACTTTTTTAATCTTTTGCAGACCCGGCTGCATCTGCTGCCATTTGCGCTCAAGGTTATCCATAAAGGCCATAGGAATACCTCCTACTGTGTAATCATTTTATCTATCATATCATATTTTTAACCATGTTGCAAGACCGAGAAACAGCGTCCGTTCAAGTCCCTTTTATCGTACCATTTGTGTTATATCATAAAGTCACAACAAACACATTGAGGAGGAAATTCTTATGAAAACAAACACTGTATATTGCCCTGAACACACCAAGATGCCCAACATTCCATTTCCCAACGCAGCCACGAAGAAAGAGGTTGCGCATAAGCTGCTGGACATGCTGCTGATGGCAGCTATGGGCGCCGGCGCAGCCGCAAGTCTACTGTTTCTGCTGGCGCTAGTATAAATCTGCCAAAGGCAGGATGCAGCAATCTGTAATTTCTCCATCGCAGATTTCAATGATACCGGCGGTCCCCTCTCCGGAGCCGCAGCTTCCGGGATTCATCACCCACATACCATCATAACAAAAACATTCCGCTCTGTGGGTATGTCCGTACAGCACCAAGCGAGCCTCGTTGTTTCTTGCTTCTTGCAGTATTCTTTCTGTGCCGGATTTGACACCGTGCAGATGCCCGTGAGTCATATAGGTGCGCACACCGGCAATATCATAGCATAGAATCAGCGGCTGATCCGTACTGCAGCGATAACGGTCACAATTTCCCGGCACCTGATGGAAATGGATATGGGGATTCTCCTGCAAGAGCGCTTCGCCGTCGTCATAATGGTCGCCCAGATGCACCACCTGCGCCGGCTGCACTTTTTGAATCAACTGCCGCATATAATATAGCGATGCATGGGAATCCGATAAAACCAATAGCTTCACTGTACACCAACCGTCCTTTTGCCGCATATAGTAAGTATGAGCATATTATAGCAGGCTTTTGGACAGGAGGCAATTCAATGGAGAAAAAATTTGATCCCGCAGCGGTGCAAAAAGCAATGCAGCTTGCCAACACACCAGCTGGAAAGCAACTGATCGGTATGCTGCAGCAATCCGACCCTGCTGCCATACAAAAAGCAATGCAGCAGGCATCTGCCGGCGATTACGCACAAATCGCCAAAACATTGGCGCCGCTGATGGCATCACCGGAAATTCAGGCGCTAATGAAACAAATGGGAGGCTAGATATGGAGGATATGCAAAACCAGATCAATGCCATTCTGGGCAACCCGGAAATGATGCAGCAGATCATGTCTATGGCGCAGTCCTTTCAGGCTGCGCCACCCCCACAAATGGAAACACCTGCCGCCCCGGAGGGATTCACTATGCCGGATATTGACATCGGTATGGTGCAGCAACTCACCAGTCTGGCAGGAAAAGCCGGGATCGACAGCAATCAAAAAAACCTGCTCAATGCACTGTCGCCTTATCTGAGCAATCAGCGGATCACCAAACTGGAAAAAGCCATGCGTGCCGCAAAAATTGCAAGCATGGCATCCGGATTTCTGGGCAAGTCCGGTATTCTGCAAAGTCTAGGAAGGTGAATGGATGTATAATCGCTATATCCCACAACCCGACGGCACTTATCGCCGCAACCGAATTCCCACACCGCCAAACACACCCAGTCCGCCCCCAAAGTGTCCTGCGCCTCCCCCGCCCCCATGTCCGCCCCAAAAACCGGAAACACCAAAACCATGTTGCGAGCAAAGGGGCAATCCAAATACCATCACCGGTTTTTTCAAAAATCTGCTGCCCAAAAACATGGATACAGCAGACTTGCTTATTATTTTATTGCTGCTTTTAATGGCCGGGGACTGCGAGGAAGAGAAAAACAACGCACTGCTTACCATGGCACTATATTTCTTTATGTAAAAACCCGGAGCAGTTTTCTGCTCCGGGTATTGCTTATTTTGCCAAGAAACCAATTTTCTTATAGACCTTACGCAAGGTCTTTTCTGCCACGTAAGCGGCTTTCTGCGCACCGTCACGGTACACACCTTCCAAGTAAGCCTTATCCTTCAGCAGGCGGGTCGCCTCCTCGCGGATGGGACGCAGCGTTTCGATCACCGCATCGCCTACCATAGGCTTAAACTTGCCATAGCCCTGACCGGCAAATTCTGCCTCGATCTGTTCAAAAGACTGACCGGTGACGGCAGAATAAATGGACATCAGGTTCGCCACACCCGGCTTGTTCTCTACGTCGAAACGGACACAATTTTCTGTGTCGCTGTCCGTGATCGCACGCTTAAACTTGCGCTGGATATCCTCCGGGCTCTCCATCAGGAACACGCAGCCCTCGGGCATAGACTTACTCATCTTACTCTCCGGTGCATTCAGGCTCATAACACGAGCGCCGGTTTCCGGAATGAAAGGCTCCGGCACTTTGAACACATCGCCGTAAATGCTGTTAAACCGCTGGGCAACATCACGGGTCAGCTCACAGTGCTGCTTCTGGTCGTGACCAACGGGAACAAGATCCGGCTGGTACAGCAGAATATCCGCCGCCATCAGCGCAGGATAAGTAAACAAACCGCCATTGATGTTCTCTGCATTCTTGGCAGATTTGTCCTTAAACTGGGTCATACGGCTCAGCTCGCCAAACATGGTATAGCAGTTCAGCACCCAGCCAAGCTCCGCATGCTGATGCACATGGCTCTGCACGAACAAGGTGTTCTTTTCCGGATCAAGACCGCAGGCAATATACTGTGCCAGCTGCTCCAAAGTTCTGCGACGCAGGTCTGCCGGTATTTGCCGCACTGTGATGGTGTGCATGTCCGCCATAAAGTAGAAACACTCATACTGCTCTGCACGGCTGCTCCAATTCTTGATCGCACCCAGGTAATTACCCAAATGCAAGTCGCCGCTGGGTTGGATGCCGGAGAGCATTCTCTTTTTTGCAACGATTTCTTCCATTGATCTCGCCTCTTTTTCGCATTTTTCTGTATTCTACCATAGACCAAAGAAAAACGCAACGGAAAATTGACTTTTCCTATATTGCTATGGTATAGTAAGTAAAGATTTCAAACACAGAGGTAAAGCTATGGATTATCAAGCATTAGCGCAATTACTGTTCCCCAATGTTACCGATACACCGGAAACTTTGGAGGAAAAATATCCCTTAAGAGAGCTGCCCGAGGGCGCTGTTGTTACCCGTATGGCGCCGTCCCCTACCGGCTTTGTCCACCTCGGCAATCTGGTGATGGGTCTGACTGCGGAGCGCATGGCGCACCAGTCCGGTGGTGTACTGTTCTTGCGTGTAGAGGACACAGATGCCAAGCGTGAAGTCCCCGGCGCAGTGGAAGTGCTGATCGAAACGCTGAAGCACTACGGCATTTCCTTTGACGAAGGCGCTACCATTGAGGGCGACAACGGCAACTATGGCCCGTACCGTCAGCGGCAGCGTGCAGCGATCTATCATGTGTATGCCAAAAAATTGGTGGCAGAGGGCATGGCATATCCCTGCTTCTGCACCGAGCAGGAGCTGTCTGATATGCGTCAGCAGCAGGAGCAGAACAAGGAGAACACCGGCTACTACGGCAAGTACGCTATGTGGCGGAATCGTTCCATGGCGGATATTCAGGCGCAGCTGGATGCCGGTAATCCCTGGGTGCTGCGTTTCCGCTCCACCGGCTCTATCGAAAATCAGTATAAGTTTGACGATCTGGTCAAGGGCAAGCTGACCATTACGGAAAATGACGTTGACCACGTTCTTTTGAAGTCTGACGGTATTCCCACCTATCACTTCGCCCATGCGGTGGACGATCATCTGATGCGTACCACCCATGTTGTCCGCGGCGATGAGTGGCTGCCTACCCTGCCTTTCCATATTCAGCTGTTCAAGGCGCTGGGTTTCCGGCTGCCCAAGTATGTTCATATCGGACCTCTGATGAAAATGGACGGCACTTCCAAGCGTAAGCTTTCCAAGCGGAAAGACCCGGAACTGGCGCTGACTTTCTATAAGGCGGAGGGTTTCCCGGTAGAGGCTGTATATGAGTATATCATGACGGTGCTGAACTCCAACTTTGAGGATTGGCGCCGTGCCAACCCCACTGCGCACACCGACGAATTCAAATTTAGTCCCAAAAAGCTTAACCCCGCCGGCAGCCTGTTCGACTATGCAAAGCTGACGGATGTGAGCAAGAACGAAATTGCCCGAATGGACGCAGAAAAGGTCTACACCCTGCTGACCCGGTGGGCAAAGGAGTTTGACCCGGACTTTGCGCAAAAGCTGGAAGCCGACCCCGCATTTGCCACCGCTATTCTCGCCATCGGCAGAGGCGGTAAGAAGCCCCGTAAGGACATCGCCACTTGGAAAGAAGCGAAGCCTTATATGGGTTTCTTCTATGACGAGTACCTGGAAAAGCCGGTGTTCGATGAGAAGTTCAGCAAGGAAACGATTTCTACCGTTTTGGAGAAATTCCTTGACCGGTTTGATATTGCTGACGATTCCGGTGTATGGTTTGACAAAGTCAAGGCGATCACCGAGGAAATGGGCTTTACCACCGACATGAAGGCATACAAGGCAGATCCCGATGCCTCCCCCGGCACTGTTGCTGATGTTTCTACATTCATCCGTCAAGCAGTTACCGGCAAGACCAACTCCCCGGATCTTTACACGGTTATGCAGATTCTTGGCTATGACCGCACCGTGGCCCGGATCAAGGCAGTACAGAACGAACTGTAATCAAAAAGCAGCGTTGGAATTCCAACGCTGCTTTTATTTATTCAGAAAGAAATTGCCGCATGGCAGCAACCGGACGGACGCCCAATGTGGGCAGCTCTGCCGGCGCATTATACAGCGCGGCGATCTCCTCGTCTGTCATTTGGGGATTTGCCTGAATCATATCTGCGATTTTCTGCAACGGCTCTATGCATGCGTCCAGCGCCTTTCCGACCAACTCTGCGCCCTGATAGCAATGGCCGTATGGGTGATAATCATGGGCAGTCAGTACGGTCTGGATGGGCATTTTGCGAAGCTTTTCTATGGCTGCAAAATGTTCCCGGGGCAGTCCAATATTGCAAGCCCAAGTGCCGGAGCCATAGATACCATAAAGCTGTAAACAGTCGCCGCTGATCATGGTGTTACTGCGGCTGTCCAGCAGTGCCATACTATCCGGTGTATGACCGGGGATCGTCACGATTTGCAGGACATCTGCTAATTTGTCGCCATCGTCCGGTTTCAGGAATGTATAATCCGGGTACTTTTGGCGCAGCTCCTCACTGCGAGATACTACGCAGGCATGGGGCAAAGCCGCAAGCAGCGCCGCCAAGCCGCCGGCATGATCTCTATGGTTATGGGAAATGAATATGTATTTCAGTTCCTCCGGCGATACAGCCAGCTCCTGCAGCATAGGCATAATGTACTCTGCTGCATCTGAATCAAAGCTCGCTGCATCAAACAGTACTGCACCAACCGGTGTTTTTACCAGATACACCGTGGTAAAAATATCCTTATACGGCAGTGTCATACGATAAATATGCTCTGTCTGTTTGGTAATCTGCATAGCTGTCACCTTATGTTTCTTATTTTGTCATCGCCATATCGCAGGGCATCTGATAACGGGACTGCTGTGCCAATGCGCCGGCGATCCGGGCGATAAATTCCTCATTGGTGGGACACTCCGCCCTGCCCTGTCTGCACGTGGGAAAATACAGCTGCCAAATCGCAGGATTGCCACGGTTAAATGCGCTGTTTTTGGCATCACGGATCGCCTTTTCCACACGGGTATGGCTGCCGCCACAAATTCGCGCTACCTCGGGATAAAGTTGCTTTGCTACCATATCACCGTCGGCACGATACCATAACAAAATCGCCTCACGCACACACTGAAAACGGTTGTGGCACAGCGAAAAACCCAAACTCAACAAAATACGCTCTGTTTCATTGGTAAGGTACCACGAACAGGTTTCCGATCTGGGCAGACTCATCTGATAAATTTCTGATGCCAGCAAACTGATGTCGCATGGTTTCAAAACCACATGCTTCACACCAATATCCGCCAGCTGGGATTCCACAAATTCTGAGCGGCTGCAAATAGTTGCCACAACGGGAATGGACTTACCGGAGCTGCGCAAACTTCTCAGAGCAGCAATTCCATCCAGTCCGGGAAGTGTCAGATCCAAAACCAAAATATTGGGATCAAAGCCGGCCATAAGTTCCAGCATTTCATTTCCGCTGCCGCATGTTTTTACTTCAAATCCGCCGGACAGACGTTCCGCCAATACACTGGCAAACGACTCTGCCCTATCAGCGATCAAAATTCTTTGCATAAAATCGCCTCTTTTCTTTCTACATAGAAATATAACATAATCAGACAACTTTCGCAAGAGAATTACACCGACAGTTTTCGACAAAAGAGATGCGGTGGGCAAATACCCACCGCAACAGATGCTTGCTCAATTATTTCTTACGGAAGGACATGCAGTCTGTGCACTGATCAACAGTGGGGTTTGCCTCGTGGGTACCCACCAGAATCCGCTCCAGAGAGCAATAGTTTGCCTCATCGCAGTGATGTGCGCACTGATGAACAGTACACTCGATGCTCTTGTTTGCATTGCAATTCATAGCTTGTTCCTCCTTTTTCTGTGATGTCGTTAGTATAACCAAAAAACCTGCCGTCATGCGCCTGATTTTTACCAAGTGCAATCATTGACAAGATGGTTGTCAATCAGTATAATATCTGTGGTATTATACCGATATATACCTGCAAAAAATTGTATTTTATAAAGAAAGGAAAGACTTTCATGATTTATAGTGCAGAAGTTCAAGAGATGTGCACCGTTGCCAAGGGCGCATATCACGGTCCTGCTCCCATCCCCGAAGAAGGCAAGTGGGTGCAGGTAAAAGAGATCAAAGATGTCAGTGGCTTCACCCACGGCATCGGTTGGTGCGCTCCCCAGCAGGGTTGCTGCAAGCTGACCCTAAATGTAAAAGAGGGCATCATCGAGGAGGCTCTGGTGGAGACTCTGGGTTGCTCCGGTATGACCCACTCCGCAGCTATGGCTTCCGAGATCCTCATCGGCAAGACTTTGCTGGAGGCTCTGAACACCGACCTGGTGTGCGACGCTATTAACACCGCTATGCGCGAGCTGTTCCTGCAGATCGTTTACGGCCGCAGCCAGTCTGCTTTCTCCGAGGGCGGTTTGGCAGTGGGCGCTTCCCTGGAGGATCTGGGCAAGGGTCTGCGCAGCCAGGTGGGTACTATGTTTGCCACCAAGGCAAAGGGCCCCCGTTACCTGGAAATGGCAGAAGGCTATGTGACCCGTATCGCTCTGGATAAGGACGATCTGATCACCGGCTACGAGTTCATCAATCTGGGCAAGATGATGGACTTCATCAAGAAGGGCGACGATGCCAACGAGGCGCTGAACAAGGCAAAGGGCAGCTATGGCCGCTTTGCAGATGCCGCCAAGTACATCGACCCCCGGCACGAATAAGAGGAGGACAGCATAATGGCTTTGTTTGAAGGTTACGAAAGAAAGATTGAAAAGATCAACGGTGTCCTCGCTCAATACGGTCTGAAGTCTGTGGAGGAGTGCCGTGAGATCTGCACCGCCAAGGGCTTTGACCCCTACGAGATCGTTAAGGGCATTCAACCTATCGCATTCGAGGATGCCGCATGGGCATACTGCGTTGGCGCTGCCATCGCACTGAAAAAGGGCGTTAAGAGCGCTGCCGAGGCTGCTGAGGCTATCGGCATCGGCCTGCAGGCATTCTGCATTCCCGGCTCTGTTGCTGAGGATCGCAAGGTCGGTATCGGCCACGGCAACCTGGGCGCTATGCTGCTGCGCGACGAGACCAAGTGTTTCGCATTCCTGGCAGGTCACGAGTCCTTTGCTGCTGCTGAGGGCGCAATCGGCATTGCCCGCAGCGCCAACAAGGCTCGCAAAGAGCCCTTGCGTGTTATCCTGAACGGTTTGGGCAAGGATGCAGCGCAGATCATCTCCCGTATCAACGGCTTCACCTACGTCAAGACCCAGTTCGACTACTACACCGGTGAGCTCAAAATCGTGGAGCGTATCCCCTACTCCGACGGCGAGCGTGCTGCCGTAAACTGCTATGGCTGTGACGATGTCCGTGAGGGTGTTGCTGTCATGCGTTACGAGGGTGTTGATGTTTCCATTACCGGTAACTCCACCAACCCCACCCGCTTCCAGCACCCCGTTGCCGGCACCTACAAGAAAGAGTGCATGGAAAATGGCAGAAAGTATTTCTCCGTTGCTTCCGGTGGCGGTACAGGTCGTACCCTGCACCCGGATAACATGGCTGCCGGCCCTGCTTCCTACGGCATGACCGACACCATGGGTCGTATGCACGGTGACGCGCAGTTTGCCGGCTCCTCCTCCGTCCCCGCCCACGTTGAGATGATGGGCTTCCTGGGCGCAGGTAACAATCCTATGGTTGGCATGACTGTCTCTGTGGCTGTTGCCGTTGAGGAAAGCTTAAAGTAAATCAATTACTGGACATGTGGCATCTGCTTTGGCAGATGCCACTTTTTTGACCCAACCATAGGTAAGGATGCAACCTGCAAGCAGGTT
>JAZSQH010000031.1:0-5738 GCA_045537865.1 Faecousia sp.
TGTTTGTAGAGGGCATTACCCGGCAGCTGTTTTCCGATCTGGCGCTGACCATGACCTATTCGCTGATGGCCAGTCTGATCGTTGCGCTGACTTTGGTGCCGGCTATGGCATCGGGCATGCTGCGCAAAGAAAAAGAAATCAAATCTCCGCTGATGGATCGGTTGATGCGGGTTTATGAAAAGGCAATTGCCTGGTCGCTGGACCATAAGGCCATTGTGTTGGGCGTATCGGCTGCGCTGCTGGTGGTGACTGCGGCGGTGAGCTTGCTCCGGGGCTTTATATTCATGCCTGCCATGGATATGCCCAATGTAAGCGTGACCATCACCATGCCCGAGGATTCCACCATGGAGGAAGCGGTTGCGCTGGCGGATGAAGTCCTTGCCCGGGTCGAGACCGTGGAGGGCATCAAGACCAGCGGCGCCATGATGGGCGGATCCGGCATGAGCCTGATGGGCGGCGGCGAAGGCTTTGATGTGACGATGTATATCACATTGGAGGACGAATCCGCCTCCGGCGCTGTGGTAGGCAAGCAGATCGAAGCGCTTTGCGCAGATATGGAATGTGAGGTCAGCGCCACATCAGCGATGATGGATATCAGCATGCTCTCCGGCAGCGGCATCAGCCTGCAGATCTTTGCCGACGATATGCAAAAGCTGCAGGAGGCTGCCAAGAAGGCGGCGCAGGAGCTGGAAAAGATCGACGGCGTAACGGAGGTATCCAACGGCTTGGAGGATGCCACCCCGGCGCTGAATATTCGGGTCGATCGCAACGAGGCTATGAAAAAGGGCATTACTGTTGCCCAGATCTATATGGAACTTGCCCAAGCGCTGCAAACAGAAAGCACAGTGACCACCCTGGAGCTGGAAGGCACTTCTACATCGGTGATCGTGGAAAAACCGGAGGGCGCAGTGCTGAGCGTGGATGATCTGGAGGAGTATCCCTTTGAGATCACTACCCAAATGGGCGAGAAGGTCAATTTTGTGCTGGGTGATGTAGCGACTGTGGAGCAGACCACCAGCCTGCACACCATCTCCCGCCTGAATCAAAAACGGTATCTCACCGTCACCGCCTCTGTGGCCGAGGACAAAAATGTGACGCTGGTGACAGCCCAGGCCCAGCGACAAATGCGGAAATTGGATTTTGACAAGGGCGTGACTTATGAATTCACCGGCGAAAATGAGACCATCATGGAAGCGGTGGAGCAGCTGGCGCTGATGCTGGTGCTGGGAATTTTGCTGGTGTATCTGGTGATGGTTGCCCAGTTCCAGTCTCTCAAATCGCCCTTTATCGTCATGTTTACCATTCCCTTGGCCTTTACCGGTGGCTTTGCGGCATTGATCTTGTGCGGTATGGAGGTCAGTGTGATCTCGCTGATCGGCTTTATTATGCTGACAGGCATCATTGTTAATAACGGCATCGTGCTGGTGGACTATGTCAATCAGCTGCGGCTGGAGGGCATGGGTTGCCGGGAGGCGCTGTTGGAGGCCGGTAAGACCAGAATGCGGCCGATCCTTATGACTACCATTACCACGGTGCTGGGTCTGATCGACATGGCAGTGCGGAAAAATGTCGGTACGGCATTGATGCAGCCGGTGGCGGTGACTTGTATCGGCGGTTTGGTTTACGCTACGCTGATGACATTGCTGGTCGTGCCTTGTATCTATGAAATGATGAACAAAAAGGAGCTTCGCAAGATCGACGATGCAGATCTGGAGCTATTGGATATTTGACAAAAAGGCTGCCTTTGGCAGCCTTCTTGTTTTCTGTCGTTGCATTTTGGCAATGGCTATGGTAAACTGTTAGAGAAAACAGTGAAAAAACGGAAAGGAGGGCGGATATGCGTAGGATTTTGACGATTTTTGCAGCGTTGCTGCTGGTGACCGGATTGGCGGTCACGGCATTTGCATCTACCGGTGTGACCAAAATGGATAGCGTGGCTACGGTATCCGCTGATGGCAGCTGTCAGGTGACCATGACTGTGACCGTCCGTTTGGAACAGCAGATGGATAAGCTGTACTTTCCCATTCCAGCGGAGGCATCCGGTGTAACGCTAAACGGCACCCGTGTCAGTGCGCCCCGTTCCAACGGTGTGCGCCGGGTGAATATCACAAAGCTGACCAAAAATGTGGTAGGTGAGGTATCTTTCCACATCCACTACTCTCTGTATGACGTGATCCATACCACAGAGGCGGGCATGCTGGAAATGCAGATCCCCCTGCTGTCCGGATTTGGCTATCCGGTGGAAAATATGACCTTTTCCGTGACTTTGCCGGATCAGATCGATGTTCTGCCCGGCTTTGTCAGCGGTTATCATCAGGCGCGAATTGAGGAGCATCTGACCTATGAGGTGCAGGGCATGACCATTCAGGGCGGCTCTGTGAAAGCGCTGAAGGATCATGAAACCTTGACTATGACCTTGCCGGTAACGGAGCAGATGTTCCCCCAAACCATCGCCCAGACCCAGGACTACCAGTTCAGCTTGACGTTGATGGGCATTTTCGGCGCAGTGGCGCTGCTGTATTGGCTCATTACCATGCTGAATCTGCCGGTGCTGCCCCAGCGCTGCGCAGAACCACCGGAGGGTTACACTGCCGGTCAGATCGGCTGTATCGCAGCCGGACGGGGTGTAGATCTGTCGCTGACAGTAATGAGCTGGGCGCAGCTTGGTTATGTGCTGATTAAAACAGAGCGCTCCGGTCGGGTGCTTTTGTACAAGCGCATGGATATGGGCAACGAGCGCAGCGAGGCGGAGCGCCGGCTGTTTGTGAAACTGTTTGGCAAACGGGATATGGTGGACGCCACTTCCTATCATTATGGAACACTGTGCCGTGCCGCAGCAAAGAAAACTGCAGGCATGGGTGAGCTGCTGCGCCGCTTTACCGGTAACCCCATGATATTCCGTGGACTGGCATCCGGTATCGGTCTGTTTGGCGGCATCGGTTTGGCGGTGGCATTGGCAGACGGCGCAGCGCTGCAAGGTGTGTTGGTGGTGCTCATGGGCGCTGCCGGCGCATTCAGCGGCTGGCTGATTCAGGATATTGGCAGCGCCATCATTTTGCCGAACTTGCGAAAGGCAACCCCGGCATTGACATTGTGCGGCGCTTGGCTGCTGTTAGGCTTGCTGTGCGGCGCATCTGACGTGAGCCTGGTTATGATTTTGAGCACGGTGACAGCCGGCCTGTTGCTGGCTTGGGGCGGCAGACGCACGGAAATGGGACGGGTAACGCTGGCAAAGACTATGGGTCTGCGGCGCTATCTGGTCAAGGCGGACAAGGCGCAGCTGCGGCATATCTGCGATGCAGATCCGGATTACTTTTTCCGTCTTGCGCCCTATGCGCTGGCGTTGGGCGCAGATAGGGCTTTTGCCAAGCAATTCGGCAATCAAAAGCTTAGCGGCTGTCCCTACTTAACATCCGGCATGGACGCGCATATGACAGCGCAGCAGTGGGCGCAGGTCTTGCGCAAAGCGCTGGCGGACATGGATGCCCGGGCAGACAGAATGCCTGTTGAAAAGCTGATTCGTATCGTCCGCACCATCACAAGAGGATAAAAGGATCTTACGGCAGTAAGATCCTTTTTTTATCGTTGCATGACGGCGCAGATTGGGTTACAATATAGTAAAGAAACAAGGAGGTCTGCAAATATGGCGAAGCGGGTATTTTTAATCGTTTTGGATTCCTTTGGCATTGGCGCGCAGCCGGATGCGGCGGCTTTTGGTGACACTGGCGCCAATACTTTGGCATCTTGCGCAAAGTCCGGTCAGTTACAGATCCCCAATATGCAGCGTGCGGGTCTGGGCAATATCCAAGGGGTCAGCGCTGTGGAAAAAGCAACTGCGCCCATAGGCAGTTATGCCCGCCTGACAGAAAAGTCCAAGGGCAAAGATACCACCATCGGTCACTGGGAACTGGCAGGCATTGTTTCCAACCAGCCGCTGCCTACCTATCCGGAGGGTTTCCCGGAGGAAATATTAGCGCCTTTTCGCAAGGCTACCGGCAGAGGTGTGCTTGCCAATGCGCCCTGGTCGGGTACAGAGGTAATTGAAAAATTCGGCGCAGAGCACATGCGCACCGGTGATTTAATTGTGTACACTTCTGCCGATTCGGTATTCCAGATCGCTGCCCATGAGGAGATTGTCCCCCCGGAGCAGCTGTATGAATATTGCCGCATCGCCCGGGTGCTTTTGCAGGGCAAGCATGGCGTCGGCAGGGTGATCGCCCGTCCCTTTGTGGGCGAGCCGGGAAATTTCAAACGCACTGCCAACCGCCATGACTTTTCTTTGCAGCCACCGGCGATCACCTTGCCGGAGGCAGTGAAAAATGCAGGACTGGAAAGTATCGGTGTGGGCAAGATCCATGACATTTTTGCCGGAGCAGGTCTGACGGAGTATGTGTATAATGCCAGCAATGCCGACGGCATGGCGCATACCATGGAATATGCCCAAAAGGATTTTACCGGACTGTGTTTTGTGAATTTGGTGGATTTTGATATGGTTTACGGTCACCGTCGTGATATTGACGGCTATGCGGCGGCACTGTCGGAGTTTGATAGATGGCTGCCGGGATTTTTGGAGCAGTTGGGTCAGGAGGATGTGGTGATGATCACCGCCGACCACGGCTGCGACCCGGGCTATACCGCCACCACCGACCACACCCGGGAATATGTACCGCTGCTGGTGTTGGGACGGGGTGTTAAATCCTGCGACCTGGGCACAAGAGAGAGTTTTGCCGATGCGGCAGCCACGGCGGCAGAACTGCTGGGTGTGACGCTGGATACCCCCGGCAAAAGTTTTGCAAAGGAGATCATGCTATGACACCGGAAATGTTGATAGAACAAGCAAAGCAGGCGATGCAAAATGCCTATGCCCCCTATTCCGGCTATATGGTGGGCGCAGCGCTGCTGTGCGCTGATGGCAGAGTTTTTACCGGCTGCAATGTGGAGAATGCGTCCTATAGTCCTACCATCTGCGCAGAGCGTACCGCCTTTGTCAAAGCGGTGTCGGAAGGCTGCCGAAAGTTTACGGCGCTGGCAGTCTGCGGCGGAAAGGATGGAGAGATTGCAGGTCTGTTTCCGCCTTGCGGTGTGTGCCGGCAGGTGATAGCGGAATTCTGTGACAATGACTTTCCGGTTTACCTTGCAGACAAGGACGGATATCAAACCCGTACCTTGGCAGAATTATTGCCGGATCGCTTCTGTTTGTAGGAATTTTTTGTTGCATTTTGCGGAAAAATGCATTATAATGTTGAGGTAAACATTCTGTGATGAAGGAGGTTTTCCGGCACGGCGCACAAGCTTTGCAGGAGGGCCTCCTTTTCTCATGGATAAAGAAAAATAAAACTGGAGGAAACACAAATGAATCTGATCTATGGCATCAAAGATAAGCCGAAGTTCTCTCAGATGCTGCTGTTCGCATTCCAGCAGGTCTTGGCGATTTTGGCTGCAACCATCGCAGTTCCCAGCATTATCGGCAATGGCATGAGCCAGTCCGCTGCGCTGTTCGGTGCAGGTGTGGGCACACTGGTATACCAGCTGTTCACCAAGTTCAACAGCCCCGTGTTCCTGGGCTCTTCTTTCGCATTCATCGGCTCTATGTTCGCGGCTTTCGGCGGCGCAGCTTCTGCATCTGCCGGCTACACCGGTCTGCTGCTGGGCGCCGTGTTTGCAGGCTTGGTGTACGTTGTGATCGCACTGATCGTTAAGTTCGCAGGCGTTAAGTGGATCAACAAGCTGATGCCCGC
>JAZSQH010000103.1:0-25675 GCA_045537865.1 Faecousia sp.
AGCACGCCTCTTTTGTGTTTCAGCTCATTCTTCACACCGTTGAAGAAAAATTCGCCCTTGATGCAGTAGCCGGGGCCACCCATACCGGTGCCATCGGGGCAGCCGCCCTGGATCATAAAGCCGGGGATCACACGGTGAAAGATCAAGCCGTCATAATAATTATGATTGCACAGATCGATAAAGTTATACACGCTCTGAGGTGCGGTCTCGGGATAGAGTTCGCCCTCCATAACAGCGCCGTTTTCCATGGTGATCTTAAATGTGGGATTCATATTAGTACCTCTCTTTCATTGCGCGTTCCATTTGACGCTTGGCGTCCTTTTCTGCCGCGACTTGTCGTTTATCATATAGCTTCTTGCCTTTACAAAGACCGATTTTGACCTTTACTCGGCTGCCCTTGAAATATACAGACAAGGGGATCAGGGAGTAGCCGTCTTGTTTGACTTTACCGAATAGGTGCATGATCTCACGCTTGTGCATTAAAAGACGGCGGACACGCTTGGAGTCCGGGTTGAATCGGTTGCCTTGCTCATAAGGGGAGATGTGCATCTGATTCAAAAGAAGCTCACCGTCTTTGATACCGCACCATGCGTCCTTCAGATTCAGTGTGCCCTGACGGATAGACTTGACCTCCGTGCCAAGCAATTCGATACCGGCTTCCATTTCCTCCTCCACGAAATATTCGTGGTAGGCCTCCCGGTTGCGTGCCATAACCCGTATATTGTTCTTTTCCAGATGTCTCACCTCCTGATTGCCAAAGTATTATACCATGAATGTCAAGTAAATTAAACGCTGAACAAAAAATTATCCAGTTCAGCAGGCGTGGTGAATGTGTAGCGACATAGCGCCTGCATTTCCTCACAGATTTCCGGGGAATCTTTTTTACCCCAGTAGGCAAAAGCGGTTTCCACACCCACAGAGCTTGCCATTTGATAGGCAGGTTTCATGTCGTCCACCACCAGCATCTGCTCCGGTTTCAGATCGTACTTTTTCATGATCTGCTGCAGCGGGTAGGGGTTGGGCTTTCTTTGATGTTCCGGATAATCCCAGCCGTAAATATCATCCGGCTGGATACCAAAATGAACGTCGTAATCTCTGGTGATATTCTGAACGCTGGAGTGGGATACTACGCAGATCAAGCCGCCTGCTTCCTTTTGTTTGCGGATAACTTCTCCGATGCCAGGGTAGGGGGCGGGGATATGATTGCGTATGTATTGTTGCCAGCCGGTATATTCATCTACCAGTTCCTGCTCGGTAAAATTATATTTTTCTCGGCACATCTGTGCAAAACCCAGGTAGTAACAACCGTGGGTGTATTCCTCGAATGAGATGGTTTTTCCCGGACGGAACTGATCGAGAATATAGCAAAAATAGGGGTAATTGATAGTGGCTTCGCTCTGCACCACGGTGTCGTCATGATCTAAAATCAGGCAGGGATATTTTAGCATACGCTACACTCCTTTTAAGCCATTATACCAAAAAACAAGGACTGATACAACCACAAAATTCCGCTTGCATATATCGAACAAATGTACTATAATAAGAAAAGAGAGAGGATGGTGTGCACTGTGGAACAAAATATATGTCCTGTGGATGTGATCGCAGTTTGCAGTGCTAATGGAGATATTCGCCCCTTGCGATTTCGCATGGAGGATGAGCAGCACCGGCTTATGCGCATAGATATTGATGAGGTTGTCAGCAGCAGGGCGATCCAATACGTCGGGATCGAGGCGCAAATATTTCTGTGCCGTGCAACAGTAGCGGGAAAGCGATGGTTATTTGAACTAAAATATACAGTTCGCAGCCATTGCTGGTGCTTGTTAAGAAAGGTTTATTGATATGTCCAAACGGATTGTTTTTCATGTGGATGCCAACAGTGCATTTCTTTCCTGGACGGCAGTCTATCGTGTGCGGGTGTTAGGGGAGAAACAAGATCTGCGGCAGATCCCATCGGTGGTTGCCGGCGATAAAGAATCCAGACATAGCATTATTCTTGCCAAAAGCACGCCGGCCAAAAAGTATGGCATCCAAACGGGTGAGCCGCTGTTTTTGGCTTTGGAGAAATGCCCGGAACTGGTAGTCGTTCCGCCGGATTACGGTCTGTATGTGGAGGCATCACGGCATTTTGTGGAAATGCTGCGGCAGTTCAGTCCCAAGGTGGAGCAGTATTCCATCGATGAGGCATGGGTGGATATGACGGGCACGGAGCGGCTGTTTGGCGCACCGCGGCTGGCTGCGGAAAAAATGCGCCAGCGCATTTACGACGAATTAGGTTTTACGGTCAATATTGGTATATCTACCAACAAGCTACTGGCGAAGGTTGCCGGTGATTTTGAAAAACCGAATAAAGTTCATACGCTGTTTCCGGAGGAAATGGAAACGAAAATGTGGCCGCTGCCGGTGCGTGATCTGTTTTTAGTAGGCGCTGCCACAGAGGCAAAACTAAAACGAATGGGCATTTACACCATCGGTGATCTTGCAAAAACAGAACGGGAAATATTGCGCAAAAAGCTGGGCAAACACGGTGAAACGATCTGGCTGTTTGCCAATGGACATAATGCGGATGCCGTGATGCCGGAGCCGGCAGAGAATAAGGGTTACGGAAACTCTGTTACGACACCTAAAGATGTGGAAACAAAAGAGCAGGGTTATCAAGTTTTGCTGAGTCTGTGCGAAACGGTGGCTATGCGTATGCGAAAGGATGGCAAGTGCGGCAGATGCGTGTCTGTGCATTTGCGCACCAATGAATTTACTCATTTTTCCCATCAAAAGCTTTTGCATGGCGCAACCAATATTACTCAGGAGCTGTTCAGAGTCGCTTGCGAGATTTTTGACGAAGCGTGGGATGCAGTTGTTCCGCTGCGGCAACTGGGCGTACAAGTGACCAGGTTGACAGATGAGCCGTATCAGCAATTTGATCTTTTCTCTGAAATGACCCCGGCGCAGTATGAGCGGAAACTGCGTTTGGATGAAACGGTAGATGCGCTCCGGGATAAATACGGTGAGGAGATCATACGACGGGCAAAATTTGCCAATGACCCGGAAGGTCACATGGCAGGCGGCCTGGACAAGGCGCGTCGCACCGGCGTGACAAAACCCATACCTGACGAGTTTTAATTGCAGGATGCAAAGGCGCGTTTTGTAATTAAATTTGTGTACTTATTATACAAGTTAGTGGGTTGATTACCAACAGGGGTTATCTTATAATAAATGCAGGCAAAAACAAGCTTGCAGATTTTGTGTCAACACAATATCTACAAGGAGATAGCGTTATGAAAAGAGTATTTAGCATCCTGTTGGTGGTACTGCTTGTATTATCCCTGTGTGCTTGCGGAAAGCAAACAGTCAAGGGACTGCAGGTGGGCTTTGCCCGAGAGAACATCACACCTACAAGCAATGTTTGGCTTATGGGCGGTGGCGACCCCAACCGAATCTCTGAAAGCACACTGGATGAGTTGTTTGTGACTTGCGTTGCGTTATATGATGGCAATATGACTTTTTTGGTCTTTACCACTGATGCGCAGAATGCAGTTCCTGCCTTTACACGGGAGCCGCTGGAAAAGATCAGTGAAGAGACCGGTGTGCCGTTTGAGAATATTATGGTACACGCTACCCATTCCCACTCTACACCCGGTTATATTGTCCCCGGCCGTGAAGGTATTGCAGATGCCCTGAAGATATATCAGGAGGGACTGGTTGTTGCTGCAAAGAATGCGATTGCAGATCTTGCTCCTGCGACGATTGCTTCTGGCAGCACACAGGCAGAGGGGCTGACGTTTGTTCGTCACTATAAGCTCTCCAATGATACATACGCAGGCTCCAACTTTGGCGATTTCAATTCCGATACGATTGTAGACCATGCAATCGAGGCGGACACCACTGTACAACTTATCAAATTTATTTGTGAAGGTGACAAGAAGGATGTTCTGCTGATGAATCTTGGTGTGCATGCAACATTCCAGGGTAGCACCCACCAGACTGTTATCTCAGCTGATTTCCCAAACCCTGCAAGAGTGTATGTGGAGAACAATACCGATTGCCATGTGGCGTACTTTATGTCTGCCGGCGGTAATCAGGAGCCTACTTCCATGATGGCCAGCAAGAATCACAACCTGAGCTATTTCCAGTACGGTGAGAGATTAGGACAAATTGTTGTGGATGCGCTGCCTACATTGGAAAGCGTTGCTTCCGGCGATATCCATTTTGCAAGTGACATTGTTTCTCTGGAAGCAAATAAATCTGATCCTGCAAGACTTGCGGATGCCCAATATGTGTTTGGTATTTTCCAGCAAAGCGGCAGCTCTGTGGCACGCCCTATTGCAAGACAGTATGGTTTTACCAGCCACTATGAGGCTCGTGCGGTGATCGAAAATTCCAAATTAGGCGATACCCACGAGATTGAAATGTGGGCGATTTCGATCGGTGAGATGTCCATGATCTTTGCGCCTTATGAGATGTTCTCTGAAAGCGGTCGCTTTATTCGTGAGAATTCTCCGTATAAGAATACATTCATTATCACAAATACCAATGACTCCAGAGGATATATTCCTTCAGAATTTGGCTATGAAATCAATTGCTATGAAGCATACTCCAGCAAGGTAAAGGCAGGTAGCGGTGAGACTATGGCACAGGCTTTTGTAGACATGTTGACTAAGCTCAAAGACAATTAATGTATAAATACTAATTTAGACCCGCCTGGATTTTCAGGCGGGTCAGTTGTTTTTGATTGAAATGTAAATAAATATTCAAAATATGAAATATCCCTTGTATATTCAATAATTCTATGATAATATACATTTTGACGGTGCAGTATCCTAGTCAAAGCGACCGACTTCCAGGTAGGGCCTAAAAATCCTATGAAGGGCATATCGATGAAGTCCCTTGTGCCTGCTTTTTACGCCCAGTTTAGGGTGGGTGCTGGGGGTTAAGGATCCCGGGCGCGCTCCAATGGCATGGAGCATACGACCCGGCTTCCGCGGAGACCTGATATTGTGTGACGATGTTGAGAACTCCCGCTCAGGGGAAGCCTCATCGCACACGAATCGGGTATGAACCTGCAATGTGGTGCGCAGAATCGCGTGCTACGTGCAGTGTAGCCTGCCTTGAGTGAACATGTTGGGAAAGAGGACAAACAGCTGTTAGTAATGGCCATACAGCGGTTGTTATTGCTTCTGGAAATCATGCTTGCAAAAGAGGCTAAGAGTCGGCACGTTTTGTGGTGGAAAACGCCTAGGCTGTCTATTTTTAGGGCAGGCAGGGGATTACAGTACGGACTAAGTGGCAATCGGGTATTCAAGTTGGCAACGCTTGAACGGATGGATCAAACGGGAACGGCCTGTTCGGTAACGAAAGGTTCTGTCCGGTGAAAAACAACCCGACCTAAGCCGTAAGATTTATCCTGCCGGCTACCGTCAATTATTACTTAAAAGGGGATACGAACGTGTCTAAGGCAGACCCTGACAGTTCCAAGAAAGAACGCAATAAATTGATCCGCTGGATCGCCATTATTTTTCCGGTGACTATGATCGTTTCAGGTACGATCTCGCTGGTATCTGATATGATAATGGAAGGCAGCTCTGTTTTTGTTGCCTTTATTATTCTGTTGGCGATCGTATTTTTGGGCGTGTTATCGGATACCATCGGTCTGTCGGTAACCACAGCAGACGAAAAGCCGTTTCATTCTATGGCAGCACGGAAAGTGCCCGGTAGTTTGGAGTCGATTCGTCTGTTACGAAATGCGGATCGTGTCAGTTCCATCTGCAATGACGTGATCGGTGATATTTGCGGTGTTGTGTCCGGTTCTGCTTCCGCTACCATCGCAGCGCAAATATTACGTAGTTTTGATTTTTCGTGGCCGCAGATTGTTACTTTGTTCTTATCTGCATTAGTAGCCGCCTTGACAGTTTGCGGTAAGGCTATTGGAAAGACGTTTGCGTTGAATTCCTCGACGCAGGTTGTCGCCTTTGTGGGTAAGTGCATTTATTTGCTGCGTCATATCCCCATATTGTTTCAAAAAGAAAAGAAAGATAGTTAGGTTGTGATACCTTTGGAGCTATTGCAGAATATAAAAGATCATAGTGACTTGGTTAAGCTCAACAAAGCACAGCGTGTTCAGTTATGTAATGAAATTCGTGAATTTTTGGTTTCGCAGGTCAGCAAGACCGGCGGTCATTTGGCATCGAATTTGGGCGTTGTGGAACTGACTGTAGCCATCGAAACTGTGTTCAATACAGCGAAAGACCGTCTGGTTTTTGATGTTGGCCATCAGTCTTATGTGCATAAGCTGCTGACCGGTCGCCAGGCGGGCTTTGATTCCTTGCGCCAATTTGGCGGTATCGCCGGATTCCCCAAACCCGCTGAAAGTGACTGCGACGCGTTTATAGCCGGTCATTCCTCTAGCTCTGTTTCTATTGCGTTGGGTATGGCAAGAGCGAGAACATTGACAAATGAAAACTACCATGTGATTGCTCTACTTGGTGATGGCGCAGCCACCGGTGGTATGGTCTATGAGGGATTAAACGATGCGGCTATGAGCAAAGAGCCTATGATCGTGATTCTGAATGATAACGAGATGTCTATTGACAACAATGTAGGCGGCATGGCGTTCCATCTGTCTAAATTGCGCACCAAAGAGAAGTACTTAGGTATGAAGAAAAAGTACCGCAGTTTTTGGTCGCATATTCCCGGCGGTGACTATGTTGTGGATGTAACCCGCAGGGTTAAAGATCGTGTGCGTCGCATGCTGATCCCCACCACTATTTTTGAAAATATGGGCTTTGCTTATCTGGGCCCTGTGGACGGCCATGACACCGAGAAATTGATTGCGCTGCTGCGTACCGCCAGGGATATGAAACGCCCCGTGCTGCTGCATGTAATGACCCAGAAGGGTAAAGGTTATGCGCCGGCAGAGGAACATCCCAAGCTATTCCACGGTGTGGGTAAATTTGACCCAATCAGTGGCGAGGTGGCGCAGAAAAAAGCGGAAACTTTCTCCGATGCTTTTGGCAGTGTTATGTGCGAAATGGCAGCGCAGAATGACCGTGTGTGCGCAATTACTGCGGCTATGCCCGGTGGTACGGGACTTTTGGATTTCAAAAAACAATTCCCAAAGCGTATGTTCGACGTGGGAATTGCAGAGGAGCATGCAGTATCCATGGCAGGCGGCCTGGCAAAGCAGGGTATGACCCCGGTGCTTGCGCTGTATTCCACATTCCTGCAGCGTGGTTACGATATGATCCTTCAGGATCTTTGCATGTTGGGACTGCATGTGGTCTTGGCGGTTGATCGTGCCGGTTTGGTGGGCGAGGACGGAGAGACACACCACGGTGTGTTTGACGTTGGATTCCTGCGTCAAGCGCCCGGTATGGCGATTTTGTGCCCTGCCAGCACAAAAGAATTGCAGGATATGATGCGCTGGGCTGTGCAAACATATAATGCGCCGATTGCGGTACGGTATCCCCGTGGCGGTGACCGTGGATATACAGAATCTGCGTGGAATTCTGATTCTCCGGATAGTGTTTGCGTTCATCGTACGGGCAAGGATATTACGATCCTGACTTATGGCGCTTTGGTCAATAATGCGATTCATGCTGCGGATATGCTGTCTGCGCAGGGGGTTGAGGCAACTGTTTTGCGTCTGCCTATGATCGCACCGCTGCCCACAGAGTCCATCCTGAAAGCGTTACCCACATCTGAACATTTGCTGATTGTGGATGAGACGCTTTCTGAAGGCGGAATCGGACAATCTATTTCGTGCTTGCTCCGTAGCGCAGGCTGGAATGGAAAGACCCATTTGCTGAACTTGGGTGATAAATATGTTCCCCACGGTAATGTGGATGTTCTTTATCAGTATTGCGGTCTGGATGCCCGGAGCATTGCAGATCGTGCCTTGGAGGTGCTGAAAGTTGAAAATTAAAAAAAGACTGGATGTGCTTCTGGTGGAGCGCCTATATGCGGATACCCGTACAAAAGCGCAGGCCATCATCATGAGTGGCCAGGTCTATGTTCAGGGACAGAAAGCAGATAAACCCGGCACGTCTTATGAAGAAAATGTGGAGATCGAAGTCCGTGGCGCATCGTGTCCTTTTGTCAGCCGTGGCGGACTGAAGTTGGAAAAGGCGCTTCGGGATTTTGGTATTGAACCCGTTGGTTATGTTTGCAGCGATTCCGGCGCTTCAACCGGTGGATTTACTGATTGTTTGCTCCAAAAAGGCGCAAGCAAGGTGTTCGCTATTGATGTTGGCTATGGCCAACTGGACTGGAAAATTCGTTCTGATCCCAGAGTGGTTGTTATGGAGCGCACCAATGTTCGTTATGTAACGCCGGAGCAGTTGGGCGAGCCGCTGGATTTGTCTGTAGTAGATGTGAGTTTTATCTCTTTGCGGATCGTATTGCCGGTGATCAAAACGTTTTTGAAATCTACCGGTCAGATTGTCTGTCTGATCAAACCGCAGTTTGAGGCAGGCAAGGAAAAGGTCGGCAAAAAAGGCGTTGTCCGTGATCCGGAGATACATCAGGAAGTGCTGGATAACTTTGTTGCTCTGACCCGTGAGTTGGAGCTTGCAATTTTAGGTCTTACATTTTCTCCGGTAAAAGGACCGGAGGGGAATATTGAATTCCTGGCGCATCTGACTTGTGAAAATGTACCGGGTATTGAGCCGGATACTGCTGCGCTGGTGGCGCAAGCACACGAAACATTGAAGGGGTGATCCCGTGAAGAAAGTAATTTTAACACCGAATCCATACCGTGATAGAAATTTTCAGACTGTTCGCACAGCTATGAAAATTTTGAATGATGTGGGTATCGAATCTAAAATCTGTCTGCCCTTTGATGTAGACAGAATGCATGATCTGCCCAAGGATATTCGCTTTTCCAGAATGGATAAGGAACTGCCTACTGCTGACGCAGTCATCTGTTTCGGCGGCGATGGCACGATTCTGCATATTGCCAAGACCGCTACCCGGCACGGCATCCCGATTCTGGGTGTCAATATTGGCACTATGGGCTTTATGGCTGAATTGGAAAGCTCTGATCTTTCTATGCTGACCAGATTGGTCAATGATGATTATACCGTTGATGACCGTATGATGCTGGACGTGACGATCCATCGTGACAGAGATATTATTTTCCATGATATTTGTCTGAATGATGTAGTGGTCACTAAAGGCGCTGTTGCCCGCATTGTACACCTTTGTGTAAAATGCGGCGGTGTTCCGGCAATGGAGATCGGCGGCGACGGCATAATTGTTTCCACACCTACCGGCTCAACTGCCTACAATCTGGCGGCCGGAGGACCCGTGGTTGAACCGGATGCCAACAGTATTTTGGTTACACCGATTTGCGCACATGATATTTCAAGCCGTGGCTTTGTTGCCTCAGAGAACCGTGTGATCACTATTGAAATGTCGCAAAATGCTCGTCGGAATGCCTTTTTGTCTGCTGACGGCGGTAAGGCTGTGCGTATGAATATGGGTGATGTGGCAACTATCCGCAAATCCAACCTGAGAACCCGGCTGATTCGTTTGAAAGATCGTAGTTTCTACGATGTATTGAACATGAAGTTTAAGAGAGATTGAGGTGAGGCGTGTGAAAAGTCAAAGACAAGCAAAAATTTTAGAGATCATTGCAACTCAGAATGTGGAGACCCAGGAGCAGTTGCTGGCGGCTTTGCAGAAGGAAGGATTCCGTGGCACGCAGGCGACGATCTCCCGAGATATTAAAGACCTGCGCATTGTCAAGGAATTGACCAGCTTGGGTACATATCGCTACGCAACCACCAACAACGAAATGTCCGGCTCTTTCTCGTCCCGGCTAAATACAATTTTCCGGGAGTGCGTTATCAGTTTTGATTATGCGCAAAATATTATTGTGATCCGCACATTGCCCGGACTTGCCTCTGCGGCCGGATCTGCCATTGATTCTATGAATATGAATCTAATCGTGGGTACGCTGGCAGGTGACGATACGGTGATGGTCGTTATGCGTGATAATAATGCTGCCGCTGCATTTTGCGGTGAAATTAAGAATCTGATCAATTAACAGATAAGGAGGTCAATGCGGTGCTAAGTCTTTTGCATATCGAAAATATTGCGGTAATTCAGTGCGCCGACATTGCCTTTCACAAAGGTTTTAATGTACTGACGGGTGAGACCGGTGTCGGTAAATCTATTGTGATTGATGCGATCTCTGCCATCCTTGGTGAGCGTGCGTATCGTGATATGATCCGTACCGGTTCTGATAAAGCCAGCGTGCGTGCTGTATTTACCGATGTTCCCCAGTTTTCCTGGTTTGAGGAATTTGGTGTTACTTATGATCAGGAAACCATTATCCAGCGAGAAATCTATCTGGATGGCAAAAATGTTTGCCGGGTAAATGGCACGCTGGTTACGGTATCTATTCTGCATAAGCTGGGTGTTCAGCTTATTGATATTCACGGTCAGCATGATTCGGCTGCGTTGTTTGACGAGGATAATCACTTAATTTATCTGGATTCTTTTGCTGACAATCAGGCGCTGCTGAATAACTACGCTGAAAAATATCAGGCATACACTGCGCTGCATAATGACATCCGTAGAATGACCATGGACGAGGGCGAGAAACTTCGTCGTATGGAAACGCTGCAATATCAGATCGACGAGATCTCCAAGGCTGACCTGGAAGTCGGTGAGGACGAAGTTCTGGAGGAACGCAGAAAGATTCTGCAGAATGCGGAAAAGCTCAGTGACGGCATGCATGCGGCTGTGGAGAGCCTCTACGGTGGCGATGATAGCGAAGGTGCGGCTTCGCTGCTGGCAGATGCGGTGCATGAGCTTGCCCGGCTGTCCCGGTACACGGATGCATATTCCCAACTGCACGATAAGATCAGCGATCTGATGTATCAGGTTCAGGATGTTGCCGAGGAACTCAAGGATGCCCGTGACGAATTGAGCTATTCCGGCGACGAACTGGAGAATATCGAATCCCGCCTGGATGTGATCCATCGGCTGCGCCGAAAGTACGGCGCAACCTGCGCAGATATTTTGGAATATCTGGAGAAAGCAAAGGCTGAGCTTGACGAAATCGTATTTGCTGACGACCATCTGGAAAAGCTCAAGAAAAAATGCGAAGCCGCTGAGCAGGAAGCTTGGGCGGCAGCAAAAGCTATTCGCAGTAACCGACAGAAGGCTGCACAGGTGCTGGCACAGCGCATCCTGACAGAATTGGCACAGCTGGATATGCCCAAGGTACAGTTCTCCTGCGAATTTACAGAAACACAGCTGACCGCCAAGGGCGCAGATTCTGTTGCGTTTTACTTATCTGCCAATGCCGGCGAAGCACTGAAGCCTTTGAGCAAGGTTGCGTCCGGAGGCGAACTGGCACGTATTATGCTGGCGATGAAAAATGTTCTTGCTGAGCAGGATATGGTAGCTACCTTGATTTTCGATGAAGTGGATACGGGTGTTTCCGGACGGGCAGCGCAGAAGGTTGCTGAAAAACTGCGCAGTGTGGCAAAGAATAAACAAGTTCTATGCGTTACCCATTTGCCCCAGCTTGCTGCGTTAGCAAGTACACACTTGCTGATCGCTAAGGAGGAACGGGACGGTCGGACATATACCACGGTCACACCGCTGGATATGGACGGTCGCAAGATGGAGCTTGCCCGCATCATTGGCGGCGCAAATATTACGGATACAACACTTAAGAGCGCAGAGGAAATGCTATTTACAGAAACTTGACAAATTGCGCTTTATTTGTTAGGATATTGCAGTAAACACAGTGAAGGGATGAAGTAATCGATCCCGTTCTCTCAGAGAGCTGCCGGTAGGTGCAAGGCAGCGAGAACCGTCGATGAAATACCTCCCGGAGTGGCCTTTCTGAATGTATAGTAGGGGAGGACGGGATCGCCCGAAACAGCGAGAGCGTTTATGACGCTATGAGGTCTATGCTGTGAGGTGTAGACGAACCAGAGGTGGTACCACGTTTTTTACGCCCTCTGTCCGTATGGACAGAGGACTTTGTTTTTTTTGGAGGTTGCTATGAAATTATATGACGAGTTGGTTGCCCGTGGATTGATTGCGCAGGTGACAAATGAGGATGAGATCCGGGAAATGATCGACAATGGCAAGGCTACATTTTACATTGGCTTTGATCCCACCGCAGATTCTTTGCATGTCGGTCACTTTATGGCGTTGTGCCTGATGAAACGCTTGCAGATGGCTGGTAATAAGCCTATCGCGTTGATCGGTGGCGGTACTGCCATGATCGGCGATCCCTCCGGCAGAACGGATATGCGTTCTATGATGACCAAGGAGACCATTCAGCATAACTGCGACTGCTTCAAAAAGCAGATGGAGCGTTTTATCGAGTTTGGTGAGGGTAAGGCCCAGATGGTCAACAATGCGGATTGGCTGATGGATCTGAACTATGTGGATGTTCTGCGTGAGGTTGGCGCTTGCTTCTCTGTGAACAATATGCTTCGTGCTGAATGTTACAAGCAGCGCATGGAAAAGGGTTTGAGCTTCCTGGAGTTCAACTACATGATCATGCAGTCCTATGACTTCTACTATCTGTACCAGCACTACGGCTGTAACATGCAGTTCGGCGGTAACGATCAGTGGAGCAATATGCTGGGCGGCACAGAGCTGATCCGCCGCAAGCTGAGCAAGGATGCCCACGCTATGACCATTACGCTGCTGCTTAACTCCGAGGGCAAAAAGATGGGCAAAACTGCCTCCGGTGCAGTTTGGCTCGACCCCAATAAGACAAGTCCCTTTGATTTCTATCAGTACTGGCGCAATGTAGAGGATGCAGATGTTCTCAAGTGCATCCGTATGCTGACATTCTTGCCACTGGAAGAGATTGAGGCAATGTCCGACTGGAAGGATGCCCAGCTGAACACAGCTAAGGAAATCCTTGCCTTTGAACTGACCAAGCTGGTACACGGCGAGGAAGAGGCGCTGAAAGCGCAGGCATCTGCAAAGGCATTGTTCGTCGGTGGCGGCGATGATGCCAATATGCCTACCACTCAGATCAATGCGGATCAGCTGACCGATGGTAAGATCGGTATTTTGAATCTGATGGTCGCTTGCGGCCTGGCCGGCTCTAACGGAGAAGCACGCAGACTTGTACAGCAGGGCGGTGTCTTTGTTAATGACGAGAAAGTCCCGGATCACACCTTCGCAGTGACTCAGGAAATGCTGACTGATGGCGTCAAGATCCGCAAGGGCAAAAAAGTGTTCCACAAAGCAATTATGGGATAATAAAGCAGGCTCGCAGCCATTTGGCTGCGAGTTTTTTGTATTACAAAGTAAAAGAAAAGCCTGGCTGCATATGCAACCAGGCTAAATTTTGTGAATCAGTGGACTTGTGTAGCTCTGATTTCAGTGATTCTTGCGGATGCATCGCCCCAAGTTTGGGTTGCGGTGATCCGAATCTTCTCAGCGGTCAAAGCAGGGAAGTTGTGGTTGCACTTGCGCATGATGTTATCCTTAACATCAGCGATCTGATTCCACACACCGTTGGACATAACTTCAACAGTATAGTCCTTAATACAAGTGGGGGGTGTAGGAACCTTGAATGCAGCACAGCTGCAAGGTGCGTTCATGTCGGTGTCAAAGACAACGCTGACACGATTGATCTGCGCAGGCTTTGCAAATGCAACTTCCAGCCACTGAGGCAGTGCCTGCTGGGGATCAGATACCCACTCATAGTTTTCAGCAGACATAATACGGCTGTGACCGTTGACTACGTTCTCAGGAGCGCAGTTGGCCAGCTTTTCCACCGGCAATGTTCTGGAAATACAGAAGCTCTTGTAAATAACACCCTTTTCCTTGCCGTCATCTGTAATTTCTGCCTGTCTGTGGTTGTAGGAGAGCTTTTCGACAGAACGCCAGGAGATGCCTTCGGCGGGCTCCAGACGCAGTTTTACATCGCTCTTTTCCATAAAGTCATTGGGGACAGGGCAGACAGATACCGGGAATTCTACCCAACTCTCGCACATAGGCGGAACGATTGCTTCAGCAGTGTAGGTGGGCAGATCCTTTGCTACAGAATATACGTCAGCACCCTTGGGGGTGTAGTGCAGTGTTACCTTCTTAGGTTCTGCACATGCAGAGTGCAGTTTCAGGTACAGTCGCTCCAGATTGCCGTGCTTCCGTATCAGTGCGTAGGTCGTGATTCTGGGCCTGTCAAGGGGCAGCAGAGGACCAACAACACCGGGCATATCCCAGAAAATCTCGTCGCTCTTAACGCTGGAAGCGGTGACGGTTGCGCCCAGGCAGGGATCGGTAGTATCCTCGTTCTTGAAGCCGGGGATGAATTGATCGTCCTTAATGAGCTGCTGCTGCAGTTCTCTGATGTGATTCTGATAGATGTCACGAGGAGTCACACCCAGATTCAGACACATAGTTGCAGCAGTACCAACAGCCTGACCCATAGTAGAAATGGTGTTCTCAACACGGGTAGTACCCATGCCAATATGTGTGGCGCTGATATTGCGTCCGGCGAACATCAGGTTGTCAATATTCTTGGAATACAGACAACGGAAAGGAATTGTAGGTCTGGGCACATGGATAGAGCAGTATGCAGGACCCTTAGTGCCGGAGTAGATGCCTTCGGGGTGGTGGATATCCAAAGACCAGCCAGCGTAGCTGATTGCATCATCGAATACGCGACCCTCACGGCAATCGTTCTCTGTCAGGATATAGTCACCAATCAGACGACGGGATTCCCGACGGCCGTTAATGACATTACCGAAGTTAAAACGGAAGTTCTTGAACTTCTCGCGGCCTGACCAGTAGTTCTTTTCGTAGTCAAAGAACGCAAGCAGAACCATAAACAATGCGTCACGGGTCTGTTCGCCGTCCCACATGTCGTCGTAAGTGTTGGATGTTTCGATCCACCAGTAAAGACGAGTACCGTTACCTGCGATCTCGCGGCCGAATTCCTCATCGGTCTTGGGTACTGCAGGAACCCACTCCGGAGCATGATATTCTACAGGCTCATCACACTTGATAAAGAACTTGTTCTTATCGCCGCGGACGCAGCCACTCATGGTCTGCGTGTCAGCAATTTCGGGAGCCAGGAATTCGTTGAACTCGTACTTGCTTTCGCGACCAAAGCGATACTTTGCACCGGCATAGTAACCGACCCAGGCATCACCGGTACAGTCGATAAACATCTTACCGGTGTAAGTGCGCTTGATCAGCTGCATGGTATCCAGAACGGTGACACCCTTAATGGTGGTTTCGTTCTCCATAGCAACGTCGCAAACGTGACTGTTGTACGCAACAGTCAGATTCGGCTCTGCATCAGCAAGCTTGGTCATTGCGCTGGTCCAGTCATTTACGTTATCGGTGTCAAAGTCACGCAGGCGGCGAATTTCCTCGGCGATACCGCCTTCGCGGGAGTAGGTATTGTACATCTCGGCGCCGTCCATATTGATGCTGATCTCTGGGCTGGAGTTACCGCCCAGCATAGGACGGTTCTGCAGTAGCAGAGTCTTTGCGCCGTGACGAGCGCTGGCTAGAGCGGAGGAAATACCACCGGGGCCGCCACCGGCAACAATCACATCATAATCGCCGCAGAACTTGACAGTTGCATCCAGACCCTTGATTTGCGCACGTTCTTTGTGCATACGATCAATCTCACGGGCAGGAACGTAGTCAAAGTCATCGGTGATAACGATGGCAGCAAATCTTGCAAAATAACCGGTCAGATCACGAATGGTCAGCTCGGTATTACTGGCAGGCAGATCAAAGTCGCCGGCGATTTCCCAGATCCACGCATCGGAAGGTTGCTTGCCCAAAACAACGCCATTATCCTCACCATTTACCAGCAAGCTGAAAGTACCGGGGTTGTGGGGACGATACCAGTTGCGGTCACGAACCCAAACACGATATTTGCCAGCCTTGGGGATGGATACTGTGGTCTTGGCATCAGCAACCGGAACACCCGGTTCGACAGCGGCTATCAAATAGCCGCTGCCCATCAGGTGAACAAATTGTGTATCTGTTTTCCAACCACCCTTGTCTTGGAAGTCAAGGGCGTCGATCCAAATTTTAATGTTTTCAGTCATGATTTACCTTTCTGAATCAGGCATCCAGAGAAGCACGGATCTCCATGATTCTGGCGGACTTATCGCCCCAAGTTGCCAAAGCGGTTACCTTGACTTTTTCGACCTTGGTAGCAGCGAAGCGATGGATACGCTTTCTGAAGATGTTGTCCTTCTCGTTAGCAATCTGAATCCAATTACTACCATCGAAGATCTCAACGATGTAATCCTTGATGGTTTGTTTTACGGTAGGAACCTTGGGACCCCAGCAAGTGGCGGGGTTGGTTAGATCAGTATCGAATACAACGCTGACATTGTTGATCTCAGTTGCCTTGTCGAACTCCACCTGAATCCACTGGGGCAGATCCTGAGCAGGATCGGAGACCCATTCATAGTTCTGCTCGTCAACTATTCTGTTGTGACCGTTAACAACATTCTCCGGGCCGCAGTTAGCCATAACTTCTTCAGGCAAATAACGCAGAGCGCAGAGGCTTCTGGAGGTCTTCATTTCCCATTCGCCCTTCTCATTTCGGAAACCTGCCCTCTGGTACAGAGACAGATTTTCGATGGAGCGCCAGGAGATGCCGGGAGTTGCATGGATCATGACACGAGCAGCGCAGGACTCTACATACTTGTTGCGCTCAATAGGCACATGAATATCAAACTTAACCCAGCTCTCACACATGGGAGGTACAACCGCCTGAGCGCTTACGATCTCGCCAGGGGTGGAGTAGGTATCCACGTCGCCGCCGAAATACTGTGCGTACAGAGTGACGGTCTGGGGTTCGGACAGAGAGTTGTGCAACTTCACATAAATCTCGCTGATATCACCCTCGGCTTCAGAAAATTTCATGTCAACCGCACGGTCAACATCCAGAGGCAGCAGTTCTCCCAATTCGCCCTGTGCATTACGGAACAGCTCGGTGGTACATACACTGGACGCGGTTACTTTTGCATTCAAACAAGGATCGGTCGGATCCTCGCTCTTGATGCCAGGGATGAACTGGTCGTTCTTGACCAGAGTCTGTTGCAGCTGCTTCATGTGGCGCTGATAGATACCACGGGGAGTCTCGTTCAGCTGGATACACATAGCAGCGGCAGTACCGACAGCCTGACCCAGTGTAGCGATGGTATTCTGGACACGGGTAGTACCCATAGCAATATGAGAAACACTAATGTTTCTGCCGGCGAACAGCAGATTGTCAATGTTCTTGGAGTACAGGCAACGGAAGGGAACATGGGGCTTCTTTGCCCTGCGTGCGCAGTACAGAGGACCCTTGGTGCCGGAGTAGATACCCTCGTTGTGGTGAATATCCAGTGCCCAGCCGGTGTAGGAAACAGCATCATCGAACTTGCGACCGCTGGTGCAATCGTCCTGGGTCATAACATAGTCACCGATCAGTCGGCGGGATTCACGGCGGCCATCGGTAATACTTGCAAAGCTGAACTTGACGTTTTCAGCCTGCTTCTTGCCGGACCAGTGGTTCTTCAGGTAATCGTAGTAGCCCAGGATAACCAGGAACAGTGCGTCACGGGTCTGCTCGCCATCCCACATATCATCGTAGGTGTTGGGAGCTTCCAGCCACCATGCCATTCTGGAAACAGCAGTGATGTTACGGCCAAACTCCTTGTCGTTATCAGGCAGCTTGGGTACCCAATCGGGAGCAACATAGGGGAAGGGTTCTTCAGTCTTGGTGAAGAATACCTTCTTGTCGCCACGGATACAGCCACTCATGGTCTGGGTATCGGCAATCTCAGGTGCCAAATACTCGTCGTGCTGATAGCTGGCCTCACGGCCAAAGCGATACTTTGCGCCGGCATAGTAACCCAGCCATGCGTCACCGGTACAGTCAATGAAAATCTTACCGGTGTAGCTGCGCTTGGTCAGCTCAATGAAGTCCAGAACGGTAACACCCTTAATGGTGGTCTCGTTTTCCATGTCAACAGCGCAGACATGGCTATTGTAAGCGATGGTCAGATTCTTTTCTGCAGAGGTCAGCTTTTCCATAGCGCGAGTCCACTCGCCGCCCAGGGTGGGATCGTTGTCACGCAGACGACGGATTTCCTCTGCAATACCGCCTTCACGATGGAAGGGGTAGTGAGAGCCGGCACCGTCGAAGGTAATACCGATCTCGCAGCTGCCGTTGCCACCCAGTACGGAACGGTTCTGCAGCAGCAGAGTCTTAATGCCCATACGAGCGCAGGCAATAGCTGCGGGAACACCGCCGGGGCCACCGCCGGCAATGATGACATCATAATCACCGCAGTACTGAATCTCGGTGCTCAAACCCTTGATTTGTGCACGCTCCTTATGCATGCGCTCGATCTCGCGGGCAGGAACATAATCGAAATCGTTTGTGATCAGAACTGTGGAGAATCTGCCGAAGTAACCGGTCAGGTCGTGGAATGCCAGCTCAATGTTGCCTGCTTCCAGATCGAAGTCGCCGGCGATTTCCCATACCCACGCATCAGAGGGCTGCTGACCCAAAATGACACCATTATGCTCGCCGTTGAGCAACATGGAGAATGTACCGGGGTTGTGGGGACGCAGCCAGTTTCTGTCACGCACCCAGATACGGTACTTGCCGGCCTGGGGAATAGCGACAGTGGTAGTTGCGTCGTCGACGGGCTCGCCGGGAGCGGCAGCGGCAATCAGGTAGCCGCTGCCGTTCAGGTGAACGAACTGAGTATCAACTTTCCATCCGCCCTTGTTCTCGAAGTCAAGGGCGTCAATCCAAATTTTAATTTCGTTAGCCATATTTTCTCCTTTGCAACTTAAGCTTCCAAAGCAGCTCTGACTTCAGTAATTCTTGCAGAATCATCACCCCAGGTGCTGTAAACATTCACACGAATCTTCTCTGCGTCGATAGCGTCGAAGTAGTGGTTGCACTTTCTCATGAAGTTTTCCTTTACGTCAGCGACCTTGATCCACTTTGCGCCGTCGAATACTTCGACATCGTAGTCCTTAACACAGACGGGAACACCGGGGAACTTAATGCCAAGGCAAGTTCCGGGGTTGGTCATATCGGTATCGAATACCAGGCTGATGTAGTTAATAGCGGTCTTTTCTTTGAAAGCGACCTCCAGCCACTGGGGCAGAGCCTGCTTGGGATCGGAGACCCACTCGTACTCGTTAGCACTCAGAATTCTGGAATGACCGTTGATTACATTTTCAGGTGCACAGTTTGCAATGACCTCACTGGGTGTACTAATGGAGAAGCTGTAGCACTCGCACCGTGTGAATACCCATTTGCCTTCTTCATCCAGAGTGGCGGTTCTGCGGTAATTGGACAGATTGACGATGGAACGCCAGGAGATGCCGTCAACTGCATCCAGCCATACCAGCATGTAAGCGCCATCACGGTAATCAGCAGGATCAATCTTGATGTGAATGGGGAAGTAGATCCAGCCCTCGCTGTTTGCGGGTACAACTGCTTCGGAGGTGTATTCTGTATTGTCCTGGGATTGTGTATCAAGGTCACCCATAGGACGGGCATGGACGGTGATTTTAGTATCAGTGGGCAGGGAAGAGCTCAGCTTCAGATACAACTGAGTCACATCACCATTCTTGGCTCTGAAGCCTGCAACAGCAGCTCTAGGTTGATCCAATGCCACCAGAGGGCCGGTAGCACCGTGACCGGGATTGAATACCTCGGTTGTGCAAACACTGGAGGCGCTAACAGTTGCGGTCAAACAGGGATCAGCGGGGTCCTCGTTCTTGAAGCCGGGGATGTACTGGTCATTTTTGATCAGCAGCTGTTGCAGGTCATGGATGTGACGCTGATAGATGCCACGAGGAGTCTCGTTGAGCTTGATACACATAGCGGCGGCAGTACCGGCAGCCTGACCCAGAGTTGCGATGGTGTTCTGCACACGGACGGTACCCAGAGCAATGTGAGTAACGCTGACGTTTCTGCCGGCAGCGAACAGGTTGGTGATGTTTTGGGAGTACAGGCAACGGTAGGGGATCTTGGGCAGTGCAACACTTTCTGCGCAGTACAGCGGGCCCTTCTTACCGGAGTAGATGCCTTCGGGATGGTGAATATCCAGAGCCCAACCGGAGTAAGAAATCGCATCGTCGAAGGTGCGGCCGGACAGGCAGTCATCCTGGGTCATGATGTAGTCGCCGATTATACGGCGGGACTCGCGTCGACCATCGGAGATACTTGCCATGCGGAACTTGGTGTTACGCAAAGTTGCTTTGCCGGACCAGTAGTTCTTGATATGATCAAAGTAGCCCAGCAGGACCAAGAAGAGTGCGTCACGGGATTGCTCGCCATCCCACATATCGTCGTATGTATTGGGTGCTTCCAGCCACCAGAACATTTTGGGAGTCTGGATTACACGGCCAAATTCTTCGTCAGTCTCAGGCAACTTCGGTACCCAATTCGGTGCGTGGAAAGTCACCTCGTGATCGGTTTCGTAAATAAAGGGTTTAACACCACCACGGATACAGCCACTCATTGTCAGCGTGTCTGCAATGTCGGGTGCCATGTACTCGTTGTGTTGGTATCTGGCTTCGCGGCCCATGCGATACTTTGCGCCTGCATAGTAGCCAATCCAGGCGTCGCCGGTGCAGTCGATAAACATGCGACCGGTGTATCGGGTCTTAGTCAGGTTCAGAATATCCAACGTGACAACACCCTTGATAGTGGTTTCATTCTCCATCTCGACATCGGTAACATGGCTGTTATATACAATGGTCAGGTTGGGCACATCTGCAACCAGCTTTTCGATCGCGCGGCTCCATTCGCCGTATGTCTCAGGCTCGCGATCACGAAGACGACGAATCTCCTCCGCAATACCACCTTCACGGGCACGGGGGTGTGCAACCTCAGCACCATCGAAGGGGATGCCGATTTCGCTACTGCCGTTACCGCCCAGAACGGGACGGTTGTGCAGCAACAGTGTTTTGATACCCAGACGAGCACAAGCAACAGCAGCGGGGATGCCGCCAGGGCCGCCGCCTGCGACGATGACATCGTAGTCACCAGCGAAGGTGACCTCGGTGCTCAGTCCCTTGATCTGTGCACGCTCCTTGTGCATACGAGCGGTCTCACGGGCGGGGACATAGTCAAAGTCGTTGGTGATGATGATAGAGGAGAATCTGCCGAAGTAACCGGTCAGGTCACGGATGGTCAGCTCTACATCGCCTTCCAGCTCAAAGTCACCGGCGATTTCCCAAATCCAGGCGTCAGAGGGCTGCTTGCCTAGTACAACGCCGTTGTCCTTGCCGTTGACCAGCAGGGAGAAGGTGCCGGGGTCGTGGGGACGCAGCCAGTTTCTGTCACGCACCCAGATACGGTATGTATCCTTCTGGGGTACTTTAACAACAGTCTTTGCGTCCGCTACGGGCTCGCCGATCTCGTCAGCTGCGATCAGGAAACCGCTGCCGGCGAGGTGGGTGAACTGGGTATCTTCTTTCCAGCCGCCCTTCTCGGCAAATTCTAATGCATCGATCCAGATTTTAATTTGATTGTTCATATTTTATCATCCTTTCTTTGCTGATGTGTTCATTATAATAAAAAAGAAAATATTTTTCCTTAAAAAAGGAAAGTAAAACTTGCACAAAAGACAGAATACTATCTGATTCCATTTGATTCGTGGTGTTGAATCGGTATCTGGATTCGCATTTGAGAAAAATATATGCGGAAACAATTTGTGTGTCAGTTTTGTGCAAATACTTGAAAAGTCTGCGTTTTCAGCTATTATTTTATAGTTCAAATTATCGAAACATAAAGATTGATTTACATATGAATGATCAATCCGTCAAATGTTCCGGGAAACATAATTTTCTGTTAATTATTAAATTTGCCTGCGGTAGATATAGGAAATTTGTTACATAAATTTTAAAATAAACTTGCACAAAAGATAGGTTTATGATACAATGATCAGCATCATAAGGTAGGTGAAATTATGGAATATATTGGATTAAACCATTTGATTGATGCCTTGGAGCAGGGCACAAAAATTCATATCAATGTAGAATTTTTCAATAACTACGGCAACCGTTTGACCCACAGAACACATGGTCAGATGGTGCATAATTCTCCGGCTTGTCTTGCGGCAAAAAGTGTGCCCCAAGGTCTTGTACAGTGTTATCGCTGTAAGCGTGTTGTCATTAAAAAAGCACGTCATTACCGCAGGTCCTTTTCCGGTTTTTGCGCCAGGGGTATCTACGAATATTGCCGACCGATCATATTTGAAGATCAGTTTGTGGGTGTTATTTTTATTGGCAACATTTTAACGGATGATCCGGAACAAAGACGACGGCTGGAACGCTTTGCTGACCCGTCGATTTTGGAGTCAATGGAACGTAATTACACCCAGAAGGACTGCGAAAGAACAGCGGATATTATTCAGAATTACATCACATTTCTCTTTGAAAAGTATGGTAATGATAATACGAATTACGACCCCTTATTGGAAAATATAAAGAGCTATATACGTGAGAATATGGCGTACGATGTTTCCTTGAGTGAACTTGCCAACATATTTAACTATAATGAAAAATATCTTGGTCAGCTGTTTAAGGCACGTGCAGGCTGTACAGTGAAAGAATATTGCAATATTATCCGGGTTGAACGGGCGAAGCATTTGCTGGCACAGTCCAAACAAAGTATTGCAAATATTGCACAGCAGCTTGGTTATAGTAATGTGACATATTTTGATCGGGTGTTCCGGAAAATCACCGGCGTCTCCCCAAGAGAATACCGATCTCATCGTAGCAATAATGATAATTCGTAAAAGTATTTTACAATTTATGTTTTTCTGTGTATAATCCTTATTATAGAAATATGTTGATGGAGGTTCCGTATGAAACTCAATTATAAGCGCACCATATTGGTAGGCTTTGCCTTTTTCCTTATCAGCGCATTTTGGCAGGCTTACGATGCGACGATTCCGGTTATTCTGACTAATAAGTTTGGTATGTCTCAAACCTGGTCTGGTGTGATCATGGCGCTGGATAATATCCTTGCGGTATTTATGCTGCCGTTGTTTGGTGCATTATCCGATAAGTGCTTGTCCCGCAGCGGTAAGCGTACGCCGTTTATTCGCATTGGTACGATCGTTGCCATCGTTGCTCTGCTGGGATTGTCTTTTGTTGACGATGCGCAGCGTGTAAATTTGGCTACAGTAAATGAGATTGATTCCGTAAAGGGACTTGAGATCATTTATGCCGAGCAGGGTGACCAGACATTGATGACACCGGAAGGTGAGCAGTTTGTTCTGCAGGACATTTACACAATGGAGGAATTTACCCAGATCCGCAGTGACTATGTAGATCCGGAAACAGATGAATCTCCTTATACCAATTACGTTGTTCCTGCCCGTCAGGCTTACGCTGCTGAAATTACAAGAGAACAGCCGAAAGAACTGATTATCTTTGTAGCGCTGCTCTTTGTGCTGCTTGTTGCGATGTCTACATTCCGCAGCCCTGCGGTGGCGCTGATGCCGGATGTTACCATCAAGCCGTTGCGCAGTAAGGCAAATGCAGTCATCAACCTGATGGGTACTGCCGGCGGTATTTTGGTGCTGGTATTGGGCATAGTATTTGCAACATCGGCGGTCAGAAATCAGATGATGCAATACTATACATATTACGGATGTGTTGCCGGCATCATGGCGGTTGCCCTGATAATATTCCTTGCAACTGTTCGTGAGCCGCAGTGGGCTAAGGAAATGAACGAGGAGAGCCTGCGTCTGGGCATTGAGGAAGAAACGGAGGATGCAGGGCAGAAGCGTACGCTTTCCAAGGGTGAGAAGACGAGTCTGTTACTGATTTTGGCCTCTATTGCACTGTGGTACATGGGTTATAATGCTGTTACTTCCAAATACGCAGTGTATGCCGGTAATATCCTGAATATGGACTACAATACTACCTTGCTGTTGGCGCAGGCTGCAGCGATCGTTGCATATCTGCCTGCAGGTATTGTGGCATCTAAAATCGGCAGAAAAAAGACGATTCTCGCCGGTGTTGTTATGCTGACCGTGGCGTTTGGTGCAGCCGGTTTCCTGCGTGCAGGCAGCTCGGTTATGCTGATGAATGTTTTGTTTGCGCTGGCCGGCATTGGCTGGGCAACGATCAATGTAAACTCCTTCCCCATGGTTGTTGAAATGTGTTCCGGTGGCGACATCGGTAAATATACCGGCTTCTATTACACGGCCTCCATGACGGCACAGATCATTACACCTATGTTCTCCGGCATGCTGATGGACATGGACGGTATCGGTATGACTGTTCTGTTCCCGTATGCTGCAGTATTTGCCGGACTTGCCTTTGCGACCATGGTATTTGTTAAGCACGGCGATGCCAAGCCGGAAACAAAGAAGGGCCTGGAAGCACTGGATATTGACGATTGATTTAAGGAAGTAGGGAAATCTTGGTTTTACTGGCAATAATTGTTGTTCTGATCATCTGCTTGTTTGCATTCGCAGTAAAAGGTAGCCTTAACGGAAATGTAATGCAACCGTTTTACGGCTGGAAGTATGCGCACCGTGGACTTCATGGTGACGGCATACCGGAAAATAGCCTGGCTGCATTTGCGGCAGCAAAGAGCGCAGGTTATGGTGTGGAACTGGATGTCCGTCTGTTAAAAGATGGCAACCTGGCTGTTCTTCATGACAGCAGGCTGATGCGCATGACTGGAAACGAAGGCGTTGTTGAAAATCTGACAGCAGAAGATTTGAAAAACTGTTATTTAAACGGAACAAATCAGACGATTCCGCTATTATCCCAGGTTTTGGAATTGTATGACGGTGCGGCACCGCTGATTGTAGAATTAAAGTCGGCAGGGGATAACATTAACTTGTTATGTGAAAATACTTGCCGTTTGCTGGATAATTATAATGGCTTGTATTGCCTGGAATCATTTGATCCACGCTGTGTGCGTTGGCTTAGGAATAACAGACCGCATTTGGTTCGCGGACAATTGTCAGAGGATTATTTTGATTCTTCTGCCGCACCGGTTTCCTGCCTGTTAAAGTTTCTTTTGACTCACCAGCTTCTGAACTTTATGACTGCGCCGGACTTTATCGCTTACCGCTATAAAGACCGCAAGACAATCAGCAACTTTATTGCACGACGAATCTGGAAAATGCCCGGTGTCAGCTGGACTTTGCAATCGAAAGAAGAGTATGATATTGCACTTGCAGAAGGCTGGATACCAATATTTGAAGGTTTTAGACCATAGTTTATAAACTGCGCCGCACCCCTGGGTGCGGCGCAGCTGCGTAATTGCCTTGGAATTCGTACTTATTTTGCAGATTTTCGGGAAAATTGCGGATATTAAAAATTTTTGAAAGAAATACTTGATTTCCTGAATTTACCGTGCTATAATAGCTCGGTCTGAAATCAAGGTGAGTCCTCTGCGCAGTAATTTGACGCACGAACGCCTAATATATAAGGAGGACAAACATTATGGATCTGGTAAAAGCACTTAACAGTCAGTACATGAAGGAAGAAATTCCCGAAGTCAAGGTCGGCGACACCGTTCGCGTTCATGTACGCATTAAGGAAGGCTCCCGTGAGCGTATTCAGGTTTTCGAAGGCACCGTTATTGCCCGCAAGCATGGCGGCATCACCGAGGCTATCACCGTCCGCCGCATTTCCTACGGCGTCGGCTGCGAGAAGGTGTTCCCCC
>JAZSQH010000062.1:0-25276 GCA_045537865.1 Faecousia sp.
GGGTTGCCTTTGGTCCTACCAACGCAAAAAAGGGACTTGCCGAAGCAAGTCCCTTTCTGTTTTGTTTATCCGGTCAGACGATCAACCGATCACGAACTCGTTGGAGGTGTTCACAGTGATAGTCTTACCGTTGCCTGCCGCAAAATAGCCAGCAGTGAAGTATTCCTGTGCTTTCTCAGAGGGTACAGTCACAACACCGTCACGATCAGCAGTGAAGGTGATCAAAGTGTTATCTGTCAGTTCACCCAGGGTCAGCAGACCACTCTCCTCACCTGCCAGTTCCATATTGACCTTCATCTGAAGGCTGCCGGAAACGGTGACAGAGGGAATGTTCTTGATGTGCAGGTCCACCTTATCGGTAGCCGTGCCATTATCGAACACAACATTCGTCAGGGTCACAACAGAGTTGTTGTGACGTGCATAGATGTTGTCGCCCGCAGTAGATGCGGTGCCACCGCCGATCTTACCGCCGTTGACGGTCAGGTAACAAGCTGCAACATTGATATTGCCGCCGTTGGTAGCCGTGCCGTTGAGCAGCTCGCAGTTGGTCAGTTCAACATTGGACCACAGACCGTAAATGCTGCCGCCAGCGCCTGCCTTGCCGTTGAGGATCTTAACATTCTCCATATACAGAGCACCGTAGCTGACCGCGATGCCGCCGCCGTTACTGGTGGAGCTGGTGACAGTGCTCTCCATGTCGATGTCCTTCACATAAGCAACAGCTTCGTTGATCAACTCGGGCGTCTTGTTTTCAACCGAGCTCTTAGCTGCAGAAGAGCTGGCATTGGTAACATAGATCATGCCACCGGTATTGCTTGCGCCGCCGATGAACTTGCCGTCCTTCTCCGCGGAAGTATCCTGGATATACAGCTTGCCAAAGACAGTTGCCAAACGGAGGCCGGTGCCCATGACAGTCTTACCGTTGAAATCCAGAACCACTGTGACATCACGATTTGCGTTATCCGCGCTTGTACCGCCAACGCAGAACTGGTTGGTCAGAGTCGTCTCTTCCTCAGTGAAGATCACATGGTAGGTCTGACCTGCCGTGTTGAAGACGTTATTCTTGTTTGTAACTGCGCTCAGAGGAGTGAATTCCACGCTCTGGCCACAGTGGCTACACTCGCGGACATAGCTTTCGGCAGGAGGTGTTACATCATCGGCACTGCCCTCGCCGCAACGCAGTGCCTTAACATCCTGGGTAACAGGTGTTTCGGTCAGGGACTCGAAATATTCCTTGGTAATGTAATCAGCGGCGACCGTCTCGGACTCCAGCTCGTTGGTAAACAAGCCGCTTGCAACAACCTTGATCTTTGCGCCTTCGGTCAGACCGTCAGCAACGATCATCTGACCCTCGGGAATGGTGATCTTGTCGATCTGTGCAGCGCCGGTAACCGTAATCTGGCTCTCGGTGCCGTCGATGTAGATGTCACCGCCGGTGGTTGCCTCCTCTGCCAGAGAAACCTTACCCTTAACGATCAGGCCAGAGCCGTTTGCAACGTAGATGCTGCCGCCCAGGCCAGCCTCGCCGACAGCACCGCCGGTGATAACCATATTCTCATCGATGATCATATTTGCATCGTTGCAGTAAATGTTACCGCCACCGGTTACAGCAGTGCCGTTTTCAATCACACCGCCTTCCAGACGGACAGTAGCGCCTGCGTTTGCATAGATATTACCACCTTGTGCAGCTTCACCGCCGGTCAGCTTACCGCCCTTCATGGTGAAAGAGCCGGTAGGACGAACTTCGACGTTACCGCCAACACCGTCAGCCTTTGTATTACCGCCGCTGATCAAACCATCGTGCATTATGACATGACCGCCAGCGTAGATAACAGCGCCCCGTGTTGCATTCAAGTTTTCGCTTGCAATCAGATTGCCGCCATAGATATTGAGCGTGGTATTTGCCATCATCTGGATCATACCACCATTATTGCTGATATTTTCAACAGTGGATTCGACGGTGCCGGTCTTTTCAGCAGAACTGTCCATGATAGACAGATTTGCATAAATCAGAGCGAAACGGCCGGTTTTATGACCGGAGCTAGCGCCTTCCTTCACCAGAGTGATCTTCTTGCCGTTCAGGTCAATCACCACATCTGCAGTATTGTCGGAAGAAGAACCGATAACCAACTGTGTATCCAGCTCCATATCCTCCAAAACGATCAGGTGTGCATTGCCGGAGCAAGCAGAGGGAGAGAACTTGCCAAACAGTACTTCCTCGCCATCACAGTGGGGACAAGCCATCAGCTTACCAACTGCCAATGCACCATTAAAGTTGGAAACGGGGATCAATTCATCGCTGGAATAGAAGTTCTTGTTGGTCAGATACTGATCAGCATTTTCAACTGTTTCGGTGAACACACCAACAGAGTCGATGCAGATCTTGGTATCCTTAGTAACATCCTTCAAAGACAGCAGTATGCCGCTGGGCAGCTGCAGACCGCCGTCGATGCCCTTGTTAATCTTGGCAGTGCCGCCAACCTTAACAACAGACTTGCTGCCTTCTACCGTAACGTCGCCTTCCACAACACCGCCCTGGATGTTCAGCGTTGCGTCCTTGACATAGATGTTGTGACCCATATCGGACATACCGCCCTTAATGGTGCCACCATACATATTAAATGTAGTATTCTTTGTGACCTTGACAACACCGCCGCCCTTGGCAACGGGATCCACGTCTTTTTCACGGGTCAGCGTGCCGCTATACAGATTGACAACACCGCCATCGCTAAGTGCGATTGCCTGCAGCTTACCGCTGGTAGAACCGACGATCTTACCGGTCTGCGCCTTGGAGCTATCCATAATAGACAGCTTGCCGTAGACCCAGAATGCACGGGTGGATGCAGTCAGTGTCTTGCCGTTCAGGTCAAGAACCAGCTCCTGACGCTCATCCACGGGCGTATCTGCCTTGTTGATCTGCAGAGCATCGGCAACGGTCATATCGCTGGTCAGATATGCGTGATGCACATCGTCATAAGTGGTCTTCAGGTAGGGATGCCAATAGACTTCCTGATCGCAGTGCTCACAGTAGCCAATGTGGCCTGCTTCACGGGTATTCTTATACTTAACAAAGATGTGGGTGATCTCATTGGCATCATTCTTCAGCGCGTAGACACGGTCGCCTTCGGACAGAGTAGTCTTCTGACCGAAGGTTTTAGCGTAGGAGCTGACGTCATAGATCTTGACATCGCTGGCCAGCTTGACTGCACCTGTCTTACCCACAGTAGAACTACCGGGCCACTTGTATTCCACGCTGACATTTCTGCCACTGATGCTCATAATGTCATAGTTGACAATGGATTCGGCATTAACACCATTAACACCGGTAATAGGATATACAGCCAGGATCACATTGCCGTCCAGCTTCAGACCAAATGCTCTGCTGTTTGCATCCACCTTTGTAGCAATATCCTTGCTCTTAGTCTTGAACTTCTTGACCTCGCCGTCTACCAGCAGATCAAAGACATAGTAGCCGTCGGACTCTCTGGGCTGACGAGTAGTCTCGCCCTTGGCAGTGCTGTACATTCTTTGCTGGTTGACGTAGATCTTGGAATTGACCTTACGGGTGTAGACATAGATCTCCACCAGCTCGGTGTTATCCGCTGTTGCGACACCGTAAATGCGATCGCCCTGACGCAGAGTGGTCTCCTCGCCAACATGATCGTCATACACACCGCTGACATTGTAGATCTTCACATTCTTGGAGATCTTAATATTAGAGGTAGAAGTCTTGTTGGAACTCAAAACAGTAATCTGTTTGGTACCAATATGTCTTTCGTAGTAAGCTGCGGTAGCACGGGCATAACCGTACTTATAAGCAGACATATAAGGATATGCATTGCGGATCACGCCACCGCTGACATCCAGCGCCACCATCTTGGTAGACTGACGGTCGATGTAGCTTGCAACTTCCTTGCTCTTGGTCTTAACAGTAGCTTCCTTGCCGCCGGATGCCATGTTAAAGACGTAGTAGCCTTCCTCATCAAGCTCACGCTTGGTGCAATCGTTGGCAGAATCGTACTGACGGTCCAGGTTGTAGTAGATGGGAGCGCCGGAGTAGCTTGCCTCCACGTAAACATGGGTCACATTGTCCTGATAGTCAGCTAACACGCGAATCAGGTCGCCTACCTGCAGAGTGGTCTTCTGACCAACCTTGGTGCCGGGACGGCCGGAAACATCATAGATCTCTACATCGGGAGCCATGACCAGGTTCTTCATGGCGCCATCCTTATCGGAACCAGTGGTAGCGAAGGAAATGATGGTGCCGATCTGATCGTAGAGCATACAGGTGCTGCTTGCCTTGTAAGTCTCATGGCCAACTACGTAGATGGGATCACAAACAGCGGTAATAATATCGCCATCCAGAACCACACCAACGATCTTGTGAGAGAAGGAATCCAGCTTGGACGCCAGCTCCTTGTTCTTGGTGCGGATGGTACGGTGCTCACCGTACATAGACACCTTAAATACATAGTAGCCGTTAGCATCGACCTTGCGGGTGGTTGCGTCGGAGCTGTACATACGGGTAATGTTGTAGCAGATCTCAGCATTCTCGAACATACGGTATGTCACATAGACCAGCACAGGATTGCCTTCCAGGTCGGTGTAAACGATAACGCGGTCGTTCAGTTTGATCTCGGTGGGCTCGCCAACGTAAGTAGCAGTGCCGCCGGGACATACGTTGTACACCGGGCAATTCTCATTCATAGTGAAAGAGAAGGTCTTGCCGGCGTTGTTGCCGGTGAGCAGATAAGTAGCGGTGTACTGGTCACCCTCGATAGCAGTGATGTGGTAGCCGGCGCCGGGCATCTTGCCGCGCAGAGCTACTGCTGCTTCCATGACTTCGGTGATGTAGCCTTCCTCGTCGAACAGAAGACCCATGTCACACAGACGATTCTTCTTGCCGTCGATTTCGCTGACAACAGTCTTATCTTTGCACTTCAGCTCCACCTGCTGACCGTTCACCGCAAACAGAATGGTATATACGCCGTTCTCATCGGGCTCACGCTTGGTGTTGCCGTTGCTGTCCACGTTACGGGGGTCAACACGCCAGTAGACATCACTATCAGGCTGGGTAGCAACGATAAAGACGTGAGTCACCTCACCCTTGTCGTTTGCGTAGACCCAAACTCTGTCCATGATCTCGGGCTGGGCAATTGCGCCGGGGGTCTTTGCCTCGGGCGTGACATCATACATCTGTGTCAGCTCGCACAGATCCACAGTGGTCTCCATGCCGTTCATGGCCACAGAGGAGTTTACCTTCAGCATGCTGTCGGTAATCTTCTGTACAAATGCGTCTCTTGCCACTTCTGTTGCCAGAGTGGTGGGCTCAACTGCATCGATCACGTTGCCGTTGTCGTCCAGGATCAGACCAACAACGTCCATAGAGTCGATCGCATTGACCAGACGCATATCTGCGACGGTATATTCCACCAGCTCACCGTTATAGGCAAAACGGATATGATACAATCCGTCATCACCCGGTTCGCGGTCGGACATACCCGCCACGGAGGATATGAACTGCTGACGGTCTACGTTCCAGTAGAGGTCGGGACGACCGCCTACAGGACCGGTTTCAGCAGGCGCTTTTGTGCCGGGGAGCAGGAACATCGTCAAAATAACGCCTGCCACTACCAGCAACGCTGCCAGACCGGCAATCAGCCATATCAGCTTCTTACTTTTCTTTGTTGCTTCTTGCTGCATTTTCTTTTCTCCTTCCATGTTTTGCTTGCCCGGATGGTTTTTCCGGGTTAGTCGACTATGTACATGATCAAAACAGACAAGTCCACAGTACGACCACGATACATACATATAATAACACAACCACTAAAAAAGCACAATTAACAATTCTTACAAATTTTGCACTCCTTTTTCAGCATATGTGACAAAAGCGAAAAAATTAGGCGCAGACCGCACTTTTTATCTTGAACAGCCCTTTAATTTGTTTTATGCCGCAAAGATTTAACGCTTTTATAAAACATTCTCTTTGCGGGTGGGCCTATGTTCGGCTAACTTTCCTAAATCATAACCAAATTGCACAAGAAAAGCAGGCGTTCTTTGTGCAGTTTTTTGCTTGAAAAAATTTTCCAGTTTATTTATACTGTAAGGTATAGTGGAATGTATTTTTCTGCTGGAAGTCTATAAGCAATTAAACAATAGCAAAATAAAGGAGCGTTATACAAATGAAAATCCAGAAAGTATGTGTTATTGGCGGCGGCCTTATGGGACGCCAGATCGCATTGTGCGCTGCGATCCACGGTTTCGATGCAACGGTCTATGACCTGAAGCCCGAAGTTTTGGACGCCGTGGCGCAATGGCATAAGGATTATATGGCCGGCAGACTCGCCAAGGGCCGTATGACTGAGGAGCAGGTCGCACAGACCAATGCTCGTTTCCACCTGGAGTCTTCTCTGGAGAAGGCTGTTGCAGGTGTGGACTGCGTAATCGAATGCATCGTCGAGATCAAGGATGTAAAGGCAAATCTTTTCCGTCAGCTGAGCGATATCGTCAGCGAGGACACCATTCTCTGCACCAACTCCAGCTACATGGTATCTTCCCTGTTTGCTGATTGTGTCAAGAATCCCAGCAGACTGTGTAATATGCACTTCTACAACCCCGCACTGGTCATGGAGTTCGTAGAAGTGGTTCAGGGTCCCCACACCAGCGAGGAAACCGCCGGCGCTGCATACGAGTTCTGTAAGGCAATCGGCAAGTGCCCCATCTGGCAGAAGAAGGAGATCCCCGGCTTCGCAGGCAACTATCTGGTTGCAGGTCTGCAGGAGCGTGCTAAGTACCTGGTTCAGAACGGCTACTGCACTCCCCAGGAAGTTGACATCGCTCTGGAAAAGGGCTTCAACCACAAGATGGGCGTGTTCCGTATGAACGACCTGACCGGCATCGACCTGAGCTTCACCGTTATGAAGGCTACATACGAAAGCACCGGTGTCAAACCTGATATGTATGATATCTACGAGGATCTGGTCAGCAAGGGTCGCCTGGGTCGCAAGACCGGCCACGGTTTTTACGACTACGAGTAATATCGCACCTATTATTCAGTAAATCTTGCCGACAGCCTTTAGACCGCCGGCAAACAATAAAATCCATTTCAAAGTAAGAGGAGAAATCTAAAATGAGAGAAGTTGTATTTGTAGATGGCATGAGAACCCCCTTCGGCAAGCAGGGTGGTACTCTCAAGGACATCTCCGGCTCCAAGTTGGCATCTCTGACCGTTAAAGCACTGTTGGAAAAGACCCAGCTGTTGGATAAGGGCGGCAAGGTCGATTCCCTGATCTGCGGTTCTGCCGCAGGCTGTGGCTCCTCATGGAGTCACGCTCGTTACATCGCTATGGATGCAGGTCTGCCTTTCGAGACCTCCGCATCCTTCGTTGAGATGCAGTGCGGTTCCGCTATCGATTCCATCAACCACGCCGCTTGGAAGATCAAGGCCGGTGCTGCTGATGTGATTATCGCCGGTGGCTTTGAGTCTCACAGCAACAAGTTTGTAAAGTACTCCACCACCGTTCAGCCCTACAAGGGTCTGGGTCCCCAGGTTTGCCGCGCCGTCATTCATGAAGATCCCAAGCAGTGTGTGTCCATGATTGAGATCTCCGACCTCATGGCAGAGAAGTGGGGCATTACTCGTGAAGCTTGCGACGAGTTCGCATTCCGCAGCCAGCAGCGCGCTGCTGCTTCCACCGAAAAGGGCTACTTCGTTGACGAGATCGTGCCTATCACTATCCCCGCTACCAAGAAGACTCCTGAGTATGTCTTTAACACCGACGAGCATCTGCGTCCCTCCACCACTCTGGAAGGTCTGGCAAAGTTGCGTCCTGTTCGCGGCGAAGGCAATGTTACCACTGCCGGTAACGCTTCCGGTCTGAACGACGGTGCTGCTTTCGTTTTGATGATGACCGCCGAGAAGGCTAAGGAGCTGGGCTATGAGCCCTATGCTCGCTGGGTCACTGGCGCTGACTATGGCGTTGAGCCCCGTGTGATGGGCATTGGACCCGCTTACTCCAACCTGCTGGCCATCAAGCGCGCCGGTTTGGACATCGACGACATTGATGTATTCGAGTGTAACGAGGCGTTCGCTGCACAGAACCTGGGTGTTATCAAGGAAATGGAGATTCAGTCCGGTAAGACCATCGACCAAGCTAAGTGGAATCCCAACGGCGGTGCTATCTCCTTTGGTCATCCCAATGGCGCTTCCGGCGCTCGTATCGCTATCTTCTGTATGAAGGAGCTGGCACGCAGCGGCGGCCGTTACGGTCTGTTCTCCTCCTGCTGCGGCGGCGGCCAGGGTGTTACCACTCTGATTGAGAACCTGCGTCGCTAATGTGTTACGAACCGGGGTACTATGTATCCCGGGTCGTTTTTATTTTAATATGAAAACATCAAATATGAAGCCCTATATTGAATATGTTAAAGGAAATACCTATTGCATCGTATTAGGTTATATCCGCATCCCGCTGTATATGCTGGGCGACGGCAAAGCGATCCTGCTGGACTCCGGACTTCACCACAGTTGGGCAGATATTCTGGAACTGCTGGAACGGGAAAATCTGCACATCACCAGTGTGCTGACCACCCACGCCCACCCGGATCATATCGGCAACCATCTGAATCTGCGGCATCATTTTGGCAGTAAGCTCTATATGTCCCCTTTCTGCGCAGCAATCTATGCCTCTCCGGTAAATATGACCGGTCTGAATGTAGGACTTTTCAGCTACCGTAATATCTGCAAAAAGCTAGGCGAGCCCGTCAGCCCTGACGGCATCATCGATATTCATGCCGATAACATTACCGTAGACGGTGTAAGCTTCGGTATTATCAGCACCTGCGGTCATGCGGCGGAGAATCTGGGCTTTATCACCCCGGACAACGTGGCATATCTGGGCGACATCCTGCTGGATGCGCACATGGTAAAGTCCCTGCGTGCCCCCTACTGCACTTGTATCGAGCCGGACCTGGAAGCAAAGGCGAGCCTTGCCGCTCTGAAATGCGACCGCTACGTCCTGGCGCATAACATCGTAGTAGATGACATCACTGAGCTGATTCAAATTAATTGTGAAGGCTTATTGCGGATCGCAGCGGATCTGGAAGCGATCTGCAGTGAATATATTACACTGGACGAAATTACACGGCAATTCCTCGCCAACACCGGCGGCAACCCGGACACAGTCCGGTCTGTTAGCGGCACACAGCGCAATATTCGTGTATTTCTGGAGTATCTCTTGGATACTGACCGCTTGGTGGCTCGTGCCAACAACGGTATTGTGGAATTCAAAGCAAAAACCCCTGTTGTTTGATACAACAGGGGTTTTTCTTATTGGTCATACTCGCTAATCTTGTTAAAGATCACGTTGTAGGCTGCCACGTGCTGGCGGTGGTCATAGTAGCGCTCCATGGATTGTTCGTATTTGCCAAACTCACCCATGAACTGGCGGAGTGCCTGCTTTGCCTCTGTGTCCTTGCCTACGCTCTTCAGCGCCATAGCCTCTGCAAGGCCACGGCACAATTCACAGTGACGCAGCAGCAAACGAACAGACACGGTCTGCACACGCTTGGGCATATTCTTATAGGGCGCAAACTTCTCCTCGTATTCCCGGGTCAGCTCATCCACATAACGCAGTCCGGATTCCATCTCCGGCTTATAATACTGATTACCGGTACTGTGTCTGGTATGCCGTGCTTCCAGATAGGTCTGGGGCAGGTATTTGTCGATAGCCTGCAGATACTCCATTGCCAGATCGGCCATTTCGCCGTAGGCATGATCCATGTAATCTTTCACCACGGCATCAAAGTCCACCTTGTTGTCAAACAAGGTCTGGGCATACACATAGAAAGACAAGCCGTTGGGGAAGAAAGACCGCTGAGAGCCATCCTGAACGATACCCTGGAAGCCGTTTGCCTTATAGGAATGTACATCTTCATACAGCCGGCGGGCAAAGCTCAGCGTGCCGGGGGCATAATGCTGATGCTTCCAGAAATGGTACTCGTATGCCACCTGGGGAGATGCCGCAAAATCACGCCACAGCTTTGCCCGGACGATATGCTCCTCCATAGTATCCGGTCTGCCGGACTGATTCAGCACAAAGGGTGTAAATTGCTCGATCTTGGGATCCTTGGGCACAGAATAACAATAGCTGCGAGTAATTGCGCCCAGCATAAAGATAAAGCGCTCGGGGTTATTCAAATGCTCGCAGGTAGGCTGATATGCCGTTTCGGAGTACATGCAGCAGCCGATCCGGTTGGTCAGACCACGGTTTGTCAGCTCCGCATCGATCTCGTTGAGCAGCACCACGTACCAATCGGAAGGTGTCTTCTTCCGGCACTCATCACACTCGCAGTGGTTGTTCTGGGCATCTGCCAGCCACACATGGAGGTAATTCACATTGTGATTGCTCTGGGCATAATCACAAACGGTTTTTACCACAATTTGCCGTGCTTTGGGGTTGGACATGCAGAAGTTGGTGTTCAGAGCAACGCCCTTAAACAAGCCTCTCTCGCCGTTGATCAGCGCCAGGTACTGCCGGGTCTCCTCCGGCACGGGATTGTCCTGATCCGGCGCCCAGCCACCAATGGAGCTGATGCCAAAAGACTCGGCATTCCAGCCGTGACCCATATCATGGAACTGCAGACCACGCTTAGCGATCTCCACCTCGCAGGCACGCTTCCACTGCAAAACCGTTTCTGCCGTCACAGGCTCCGGTTCCCAGTTTTTCGTATTGGCTTTATGGTTGTAATACCAATCGTAGTAAATCTTGGGGATATCGAACTCCAGCATGTAAACATTCATGCCCAGCTTCGCAGTAAAATCAATAGTCTCCAGCACAGACTGCTGGCTTTCAGAACCCTCGTTGCACTGACCACGGTAACGGCAGTCTGCCATTTTATGGTACTGGACGGGCTCGATCTCCTTCACCGGGATAAACTCGCCGTCAATACCGGGATACAGCCAACGGCATCCATTGAGCGTCAGGTACTTATACACTGCCAGCAACACACTGCGGGGGTTATCGCCGGCGATGATGCCGCCCTGGGCATCTGTATCGATATGTAAAATATCATCCAGCTCAATGTCCTCTGCTTCAGAGGTATCCAGGCCGAAGTCCGCCATAAGACCCAGGCGGAAACCATCCTTGGCATCCGGCTGGTATGCAATAGAAACCTCACCGCAGCGGGGCATCATCATACGCAGGTACTTTTTCAGTTCCTCCGCAGCAAAGTCCACAACCGGGTTGGATGTGATTTTGTAAATACAATACATTTCAGATTCCTCCTTGTTGGAAAAACATCATGCCGCTTTCTTGTGCTTGCTCTCCAGCAGAATGAACACCATAGAGCTTACTGCCAATAAGAACGGATAGAACAGATACGGAATAATTTCAAAAGCGGATACGCTGGCATCCAAAGCCACTGCCGTGGACACGGCAATCAGCATCTGTGCGCCGTAAGGAATAATGCCCTGGAAGATACAGGAGAATGTATCCAGCACCGATGCGGTTTCCTTGGGAGAAATGTCATACTCCTGGCTGATCTGCTTGGCGATAGGTGCAGCCATAACGATCGCCACCGTATTATTGGCAGTGGCAATATCCATAGCGCCTACCAGCAGACCAACACCCAAACGACCGCCCACACGGCCACGGAACACCTTGCGGATCAAGTTCAGCAGTGCTTCGAAACCACCAAATTCACGAATCAGACCGCACATCGCCGCCACCAGAACGGTGACCATGATAGTCTCAAACATGCCGGCTGCGCCGCTGCCCATGTTGCCCAGCAGGGACATAGCGTCCACACTGCCTACCGCCAGTGTAATCACCGTACCGGAGAGAATACCAATCAGCAAAACAACAAATACATTAACGCCAATGATACCGCCGATCAGCACCAGTATGTACGGGATCAGCAGCCACAGATTATATTCCGGCGCTTGAATCTGACCCACACCCTGGCTGGCGGACAGCACCAAAACCAGCGCCAGTGTGGCGATAGCAGCGGGCAGCGCCACCTTGAAATTGGTGCGGAATTTATCTTTCATTTCGCAGCCTTGGGTGTTGCAGGCTGCAATGGTAGTATCCGAAATAAAGGACAGGTTATCGCCAAACATTGCGCCACCCATCACCGTACCGATGCACAACGGCAAAGAGAAGCCGGATACATCCGCCACCGCCACTGCGATCGGTGTAATCAGTGTGATCGTGCCTACCCTGGTGCCCATGGCGATGGACACAAAGCAAGCTGCCACAAACAACACTGCAACCGCCGCCCAAGCAGGTGTCACAGACAACAGAAAATAAGCCACTGCCTCTGCGCTGTCTCTACCGGTAACGCCTACAAACACACCGGATGCCAGGAAAATCAGGATCATGGTCATAATATTTTTATCGCCCACACCCTGCGCCATCACTTCCAGCTTTTCTTCAAAGCTAAGCGCCTTGTTTTGCAGGCATGCTACCAGCAACGCCACCATGAAAACCACCACAATGGGAATATTATAAAAGCCCATAGAGATGCCAATGCCATACTCAAACACAAGACCCATGCCCAGATATAGCACCAAAAAGACGCCAACCGGCAAAAGCGCAATCGCTCTGGGCTGAATTTGTTTCTTTTCCATCGTATATGCTCCTCTTATGTAAAAATATCTTTTTTATTGTACCCAATTATCCCTTTTTCGTCAACCAAAATCCATGGATTTTACCATAATTTGTGCCGTTATTTCCTTGTAATTTCAAATCGCTTACACCCCGCCCCGCTGGGTTATGGCTTCGCCATCGCGACCCGCTGGGTTATGGCTTCGCCATCGTGACCCGCTGGAGATTCGTTTGCATTTTTTGCTTTGCAAAAAATAGTTGTAGCCACCAGTGTTTGCACTGGTGGCAGCAACAGTCCACCGGACTGTTGCATTTCAGATCTTCGAATCTCCACCGTTTCTAAAGAAAAAGAGGGAGATACCTTGTGGTATCTCCCTCTTTTTGGTGAACGACGGCACTTGGAATACGAATTCCCTGCTGTAATCCGGCGTCAATTTCCTTTAGGGTTATAGTCCGACGGTCACCCGAATAGTTGAAGGTCAGCACAACTTTATCGTCGTAAACAAATACAGAATTTACAAATGTCTTAATGAGTCGCTTCTGGCACGCAATATCGCTATAATCCATATCTGCAAATTGATGTAGGAAGAACACAATATGCTCCTTTTTCAGACCCATATCTTCCTTCAGCTTTGCCGCAGCAAGCGCAGCCTTCAGTTCAGCCTTCTGCTCTTCTAGTTCATTCATACGTTCCTTGGTACTCTCGTTAAAGATACCGGCTTCAATGGCCCGGAGCAGGTTTGCAATTGCTTTTTCTGTCTCGTCCAAAGCTTTCTTCAAGGATTTGGTATAGCTGGTGTCCGTATTTTGTTCCAGATAATACTGATATGTATTCTCTGCGATGAAGTCTAAAAGCGCATCATCCTGTACTAGCTTGATCACATATTCCAGCACTAAATTCTCAATCCAGGCTTGCCGGACAGCCTTCTTTGTACATTGCTTTTTCTTCTGCAGGGTACACATATAGTAGTGGTACCGCACCCCAGTCTTGCTTGTTCCACAGACGCCCACCATCATTGTACCGCACTTGCCACAGAACAGTTTTTCGGTGAGTAAATAGTCCGCTTTAGCCTTCTTATGAGCACCCGCTGCCTGATTGTATTTTAGCAACTCCTGTACCTTGTTAAAAATTTCTACTTCCACAATGGGCGGCACAGCATTTTCAATACAAACCTCGCCGTTGTATTCGTAGGTGCCGATATACTTTTTGTTCTTCAGCATCCGGTGCAGACTGTTCTTGGTAAACAGATTACCTTTCTTTGTGCGAAGACCACGGGCATTCAGCTCGTTTACAATTTCTGTGACCGTCTTTCCGTTTGCATACATATCAAAGATCAGCCTGACCGTCGGCGCGTGTTGGGGATCAATCACATACTTTTTGTTCTCGTCTACAGAGTATCCCAGAAGATGTGTGCCTCCAGTACTTTGCGCCTTCTGTGCACACATCCGCATACCTCTGCGGACATTCTGAGAAAGTTGCTCGGAATAATAAGCTGCCATACCTTCAATGACTGCTTCCAGAATGACGCCTTCCGGAGTGTCAGGGATGGCCTCGGCCACATAGTAGATCTTGACCCCGTTTTTCTTCAGGTGATATTTGTTGAGGGCAATTTCCTCTTTGTTTCGTCCGATTCGGTCCGTCTTCCAGACGATCAAAGCGTCAAATGCGTGTTTTGCCGCGTCGGCAAGCATAAGCTGAAACTGTTCTCTGTTGTCGTTTCGCCCGGTTTGCGCGCGGTCTGCATAGACGCGAACGATAGTCAATCCGTGGGCAGCGGCAAAGCGCTCGGCTTCTGCCACCTGACCCTCAATGGACTGCTCGCCCTGTCTATGGCTGGAAAAACGGGCATAAACAACGGCATTCATTTATTTCTCACTCCTTAACGGATTCTAAATCCAAAACAAATCTTACATTGTTCTTATTCTTTAGGGTCGTCTTGTCATAGGCACGGGCCACTTCGTAAGCATCCACAGAAACTTCTCCCGGCTTGTACTCTGCAATACCTAGCCATGTTTCCAGTGGCACATTCAGCGTTTCAGAAAGCTGTATAGCAAGGTCCAGAGGTGCTATCTTCATTCGCCGCATAATGATCGTTCTTACCTGCGGATCAGTCAAGCCGGTTACTCTTACAATACCGGGAATATCCAACCCCATTTCCACGGTCACATCAATAAAAATTTTATAAAAAGGCTTCTCGCGTTTCTCAGTCCAAAACACTTTTGTAATTGCTTCTGCCTCGGTATCTCCCAAGAGATAATCAATAGGTACATGCAGCTTTTCGGCATATTTTTGTACCTGTTCGATTCTTGGAGACCGTTGATTTAGCTCGTAACGGCAGAGCATCTGCTTTGTTGTCCCAAGCTTCTGGGCCAGTGCTTCCTGCGAAAGATTATGTTCTTTGCGAATTTGCCGCAAGCGCTCTCCAAAGGTCGTATAATGAATGTCAACATCCGGCAGCCCTTCAACGAGAGCCTGTATTTGTTCTTCTGTTTTCATCGTATTACAACTCCTTTTTGTCATTGGTGTCTTTATCATAACACAGCAGAACAGTCTTTTGCAAGTCAATTTGGCAATTTTGTAGAAAATATTTTTTTGTTGCCTAAACGGTTGACAGCGACGCACAGAATATATACAATAATGATGTAACCAGCCGGAAGGTGGTTACTGGGATTCCGACAAATTCTATTGATAGTATAGGAGGTGAAAAATGCCAACCCCGCGATACGGATCGATCCCAATTTAATCCCCAGTGTGGAAAAAACATTATTATGCGCCACATTCTTGGAAGCGGTGATCTGCTTCTATCAGAATCCGGACAACCTGCAGGCGTTTGAGGAATGGTGCGTAAGGAAAGGAGATGCCTATGGATCAAAAAACAGCTGATATGCTTAGAGAAAAATATCCCAATCATATCCCATTGGAAGTGGCAGCCGAGTATTTGGATGTGTCACCCCGGCAGCTGTCCAAGCTAATTGCAGAAGGACGGCAACCCTTTGCATCCTTTGGTGCAAATATTGGTATTAAGCAAAAATATACCAGGGTTTATACCGAAAGATTTATTGCTTACAAGATGGCTCGCGATATGAGAATCTAAGCAGTAAATTGAGAAACAACAGAAGGGAGTGGTACCCTCCCGGTGAATACATATATCGACCATCAGGTGATGTGAACCGGCTGAAGCCCTTTCATATCACCTGATTTTGGTAAGGAGGTTATAATTGAGAACACAACATTTACATACCTGTCAAGCAACCTTGCTCCGGCACCTCGCTCGGTTTCATATTTTGGACTACGAAAGTTGCCTAAAGGTGCTTGATACAGAAAATAGCGGAGATATAGTAAAGATGTCCTATTTGTTCCGCCCTCTAACAAAGAATGATTACATTAGCAAAAACAAAGATGGTATCGTAAGCGTTTTGCAAAAAGGCAGGGCCTTCGTGGAGATCAAGGAACCGTTGGTCACGCTGGGCGGGTCAGGACAATCCAGACAGCGCGTTTTGCAGGTTTCCAGAATGGCTGCGTTATTGGAGAAAAACGGTGTTCGTATCGCAGGAGAAGTTCCTGAAGAAAAATATCCCTACTTTATCCCTTCCGCCTGTTGGAGAGAAATCGCTCCAGGGATCTTATCCACTACCCGCTTTCTTGGGATACTTTTGGCCTATGGCAGGAAATATGCCATATACGATATCGGGGACGGCAGTATGGAATGGCAGGTCCGGGCAGAAAGCTCTCTGTTTTACACACGCTATGGGTCCTACGAGACAAAGGCTGACGGAATGATCCTTGTATGCGATGACGATAAGCGTGAAAAGATCGCTGAGAACATTATCCGGCAGACGATGTGGAATAGAAAAAGTCTGCTGGACAACCACTATTCCGAGCGAAACAAACCGGTGCGGTTTTCCAGATCGCCCATTAAACTGCGCACTCAGTATGAGCATGTCTATTTAACCACTCCTGCAAGATTAGGGAAGGACTTGAAAGCAATTTATCAGGAAGAATATTTGATCACACATACCGTTGAACAAGGCACACGGCTGCAAGATCCAAAGCTGGGTGATATTGAGAAATGGCCCGAGCGCTATTTCATAAATCCCGCATATGATCTGCTGAAACTGGTATATTTCTTTTCTGCGGTTAAAACGGACAACGAGCTGGCACTTAAATCCGATATCGGTGCGCCGGGAATTCATTATACTATGATTTTGCGAAAAGGAGATCTTTCTATTATCAAGATGTACCAGGATGTTCTTTGGTCAGAGAGGGTGGATATTTGCCATTATGAAATTGATTAATTCGTTAGGCAGAATTGAAAAACTTATACGCCAAGACATACCGGATATCGAGAGTCTGCGGAAAGCATATGAATGGACGCTTCGGCTGCGTAGCCAACTGCTATCGACCATATACGACTACGAGCAATATGGAATGGCAGAAAAACCAACAACGGAAGCAGCCGCGCCAGCGACCTCGCAAAGCAAAAGACTCGTAACCTTAACAATCAACGAGCCACTGCCGGGATTGAAGGAACTTACAGCAGCGGTGGAAGACCATTGGATCAGTATGATCCACAAAGCAATCTTTGAAGAGAGCAAAACCGGAATTCCCAAATTTGAAAAAGCATTTGTAATGATCGAAATAACAACCCCCAGAGGTAGCAACAATCCAAAGGTTTGGGATACCTCCAACCGGGCTATCAATGTCATTATCAATAACCTGAAAGGTATCTTTTTTCGGGACGACGATTTTGAACATATGGCTTGCGGCATTGTTGCCAACTGGGGAGAAAACGGACAAACAATCATCCGCATTTGCAAGCTGGAGGACCTCTTGGGGAGTGTGGTTTTCGGTGCAAAAATCGAAAATCTATGACTTTTTCCAAAACCTCATAGAGTACAAATTTTGCCGCAGCTCAATCGGATGCAAAATATACAGAAATGTGCTGATGTGCAGTAATCTGCAGGTGCAGAAAAATCATAAAAGCAGAGGGGTTCTGTGAGGGGATTCCGCCCCCGGCGGAATTGCCGAACAGAACGGTGCAGAAAAAGAGGGACAAAACTGTGTGAGCGTGTTTCACGCGAATCACGGTTTTGTCCCTCTGTGCAGAAATTCCTGGTTTGTGAGTGATCTGTGTTAAGGCTGGTCTGCTAAAAAATTGCTGTCATTTTCCGTACAAAAATAAATTTTCAAAAACCGCCTCTAAGATTTGACAAGCCTTTGAGTATGGGGTAAAATAAGGGTGTCCTTTTTGAGGGGTGCAGCTAAGGGGTTGGCTGTACCCCTCGTTTTTTGTTCAAACACTTATCAGTCATAGCGGGCTGAGAACCGGGCGCATTTTCTCAATGCTAACGCTGCTCGGACCATTCTCCTAGCGGCAAGGAGGTAGATCAAGCGAATATTCAGCTAATGGTGGATATTCTCAAACGAGACTTTGCAGATAACCAAATTATTATTGCGTCTATTATTACTTATGCATTCGACAATGTTAATACAATAGAAATTAAAAAACGTCTAATAGAGTAGATGTACAACATGCGGTGCGGTTGAAGCTTTCTTCAGCCGCACCGTATTTATTTCTCTTTTTTGCAAACACCGTAAACCCTAGGGGCTGCATAAACCACTATCAACTTAAACGCTATAAATACAAAAAAATCTGTGTATTTACCGGTACTGTCATCCGATGCGAAATACACAAAGGCAAAGGTGAGGAATTAGTCATATTTTACAAATTAATTATTCAGCCTTAAATCCTGTCACAAGCGCACCCTTTTAGAGGTTATACAAGTAAAGGGTAATAAATCTTACTCTTTTCTTATATTTCCCAAGGGGGTGATTCCAATGTGCTAATTAGTAACCATGCAAGGAACGTACGATAAGAACAGATCTGTCTGTAAACACCATATATTAAATAAAGGAATGGTAATTTTGAAGCGTATATTAAGTTTGTTATTGCTCGTTTCCTTAACTCTTACACTTGGTCCGCAAGTGAAGGCAACAACACCCAGCCATGACGCTTTGGCACCAAGCATAGAGGGTATCTTGTCTGATTTTCACGAGAAATCTCAATTGGCAGAAATCAGCAGTGGTATTGAAGGAAATTCGAGAAGTGTTTCCTCCGGTGATCAGTTGATACAGGAAACGGTGGATACATTGGTAGATGCTGGATATGAGGCATACAATGTCAATAAAGATACCTTTGCTCAGGTTGAAGAGGCCCTCTCCACAGACCTGAACGCAATAGGTTTAAGTGAGGATTATTCCTATATAGTTGTTTTAAGTGGAGAAACTCCTTCCAACGGATCAACGCGTGATGCATATGGTGGAACGCCTGGCCCATCCTTTAACTATACATACAACGGAACAACCTACACTTTGCGATATATGACTGTAACTGCAGCTAATGTGCCTGCATATGGGATGGCAGATAGCGTTAACTTACTGAAGTCCAAAACTCAGAGTGTAATCAACAACTGCCTAAATACTGCAATCACAATGTATCTTAGTGCTGTTTGGGCACCGCTTGGTACTGTTGCTTCACTGACAGGTTTTGACATTGCTGATTTTGCGCCATCACAAACAGCTACCTTAAATCTTAATGCGGCAACTAACTGGACACGTGAATTTACGCAAGTTCAAGACTACTATGGGGATTGGGTTTATGGGTCAAGCGTAGAATACGCAAAATCTACTTATTATTTTAGTGGCCATTATTATGACGCCGCCACGAATGCATATACTGAAGTAGCCCCCAATAGTAGAAGCAGAACCGTTTATTCGGACCATTATTCCGATTATACATGGAGAAAAAATACAGCTATTGATAATCTTTTTGGGATAGCGACATACGATATGGTTGATCCTATAAAGTATGCCTACAATGGTGTAGTCAAGATAACGCATGAATTAAACTATTATTGACTATGAATAGGCATAAATATTTTTGGCTGATTGTCGCGATGATTAGCATTTTGGCAATTCTCATATGTACACTTCCCTTAGTGCAAAATGTTGACAAAACTGCACAGGGTGTAAGATTTGTTAATGGCGAGTCGCAAGATCAAGTTATCACGATCACTATTGCTGGATTAAAGCGAAACTATCTTTTTCGTGAGGATAAACTCGATGTATCTTTAACTATCAGCGACTTTGAGGCTGATATCCAGACACTTGGGCAAATTTCCCCTGAACACGACGGCCTTTATTCCAGCACAATTGTCTATTACAACCCGATAGAAAACATTTATGATTTCGGCCTCTTGGAATTCAACAAAGATTTTAGTATTCTGATTCTCAAAGGCATTAATAAAAACATATATGTTGCATCTTCAAAATCCAATGCAAATTTGGAAGAGATTTTTCGAACCTATAGTACATCGTTTGCACAATGGAACTGAGATAAGGAGAAGCTGCAGAGGGCAACTAAGGATGAAGGTCAATTGGAGCAAGCGACTAACGAGATCATTTTCCTAATAGCAAAACCTCGATTCATCGAGGCTCTCTTAGCGAAGAGAGGGGTTGGTGTGTATTTTACTCTGACGTACTTATCAAATAGCTCTGAAAATGTAATCGCTACGAATTAGTATCATAAAGCAGGCAGGGGCACACCTTGCCTGTTTTATAACATAATGAATAAATTGTGCATAATGTCTGCATATATTGGGCTACAAAAGATGCTTTTTGTTCGTTGCAAGTTGGCTATAACAATGCTTGTGTGTATATGAACTTACTTTATATGAAGCAGTAAAAAAGCAGAAAGAATAAAACAGGTCAACCGTTTTGCTGTATCGAGGAGCAAAATGTCCCATACGTATTATATAAAAGGTTTTCTATGTATAGAATTGAGTTATATTCCTGTTATAAGAACAGTGTTTTCATACCTCCTACAGTTTCAGATTTTCTAGTCAGAAAAGATCCGCTATTTATACATACTATAAGTTTTAGTTGGTGTAATTTCTTTTACGCCAGACTCCCAGCATTCAAAGTGTGTATATGGAAAAACCGCCCCCAAGACACAACATATTTCATTACGATTGCTTGACCTTTTGTGACGCAATTTGTATAATGAGCGTTACAGAAAGAGGTGGGCGTATGCTTTGTATGTACTTGGCTATGATAGATGAGCAGGTGGATAAAATCCGCTTTGAAGAGATCTATTATGGGTACCATAAACAAATGCTAGTAGTAGCAAATCGGGTGCTTTGCAATATGGACGATGCGGAGGACGCTGTTCAGGATGCGTTGATTCGCATTGCCAGAAACATGGACGCTATTCGAGATCGCGAGGACTGGGCTGTCCGGGGTTATGTGCTCACAGTGGCGAAAAACTCTGCGCTGAAGGTTCTGGCAAAAAATCAACGAAACAGAAAAGCAGTTGATACTTTAAAGGTCAAACCGGAGAAAGACGAGGATGTTTTTGATCGTGTTTTGAATGGGATGCATTGCGTAATGGAACCATATCCTGTAGACGATTATAAAGCGTATAATTTCTACCACGCAATTCTGATGGGTAATGCCGATGCTTTTTGCGATGACTGCGCAAACGAGCTCTCCGAGCTTTTATTGCCATAGATACGATAATTGTTCGGTTGTGTTATGATGAAATGTGAGGTTTTAGCTATGAAATGGAAATTATTCATAATAGTTTGTCTTTTGATTATCACGTTATCTGGATGCAAAACATCAGAAACATTGAATAGTCAAAATGTACTTGACTCCCAATCTCAGCTGTATGAGATCGATTTTGAGGATGGAATTCAATATTTGCGATTTAGTGAACAAGTGATTGATTTGTGGGGCAATTCTGCAAGTTCGCAGATAAAGTCTACATACCCCCACTTTGTCTCCGCAGAAGATATGCGGCAAAGAATTAAATCTAAGCAAATACCCCTTGAGGAAATGGCTTCGATATTCTATAGCAAGAACAACGCAAACAAAGTGAAAATTATTAATCTGGATAACATTAGTGACTTAAAATATCCAAATGATTTACAGGTTGAGAAAATTATATGGTATGGTGATTTCTATACGTTTCAATTGTCAACCGGCAATTGTAAAGGCTATATAGATGTTCTTGAAGATTCAACATATGAAGAAATATTTTACAAAAAATACACCCATTTTATAAATGACAACCAAACTATTATATCTGAGGAACAAGTCGCTGAGAGAGACGCAAATGTAATTGTGTATACAAATCACACCGGCACATATAAAAGCGTATCGTATCAACTGCAATCTGGTTCTAAAACTATATTTGTAAGGGAAACTTATACATTGGATTATAATTTGGAAATAGATTCAGTATTAATCTCAGACAACATTCCAACGTCGATTGATATATTGGGGGAAGACAGCGTGTGTAGTTTTTATGGTTGGTTTAGTGGTTTTGAATCGCGTCCAACTACGGATTGGCTTTTGTCTTTTGGTTTGACAGAATTAGATAGTTAATAACACAGATACTTAACTATAATTGGTGGGCAAGTGGATTTATACTTCGTATGTAGGGGGACGATGTAAGCATCGTCCCCCTCAGACTGTCGAAAAAGCCCAGCTTCCGCCGAGCTTTTTCGACAGTCTGATACATTTTAAAATAAAATGTTAAATAGCCACTTTGTTACAGTTTTTTTATAGTAAAACCTAGCATATTCCATTATGATTACTTGACCTTTTGGGACGCACTTTGTATAATGAGCGTTACAGAAAGAGGTGGGCGTATGCTTTGTATGTACTTGGCTATGATAGATGAGCAGGTGGATCAGATCCGCTTTGAAGAGATCTATTATGGGTATCACAAACAAATGTTAGTAGTAGCAAATCGGGTGTTGTGCAATATGGACGACGCGGAGGATGCTGTTCAGGATGCGTTGATTCGTATTGCTAGAAACATGGACGCTATCCGAGATCGTGAGGATTGGGCCGTCCGAGGTTATGTGCTGACAATAGCAAAAAACTCTGCGTTGAAGGTTTTAGCGAAAAACCAACGAAATGGAAAAGCAGTTGATGCGTTAAAGCTCAAACCTGAGAAAGACGAGGATGTTTTTGACCAGGTTTTGAACTGTTTGGATTATCAGCTGCTTTTACGCTCCATACAGCGTTTGGAACCGCTTTATCGACAGGTACTAATGTTGGTGTATGTTCAAAAACAAAGCCTGCGGGAAGCAGCAGATGTTCTCGGCCGCAAAGAAGAAACGGTTCGCAAGCAGCTGTACCGCGGTAGAAAGCTTTTGATTGAGATTTGCAAAAAGGAGGGGTTAAACTATGATCAGGATTGAAAGAACCCCCTTTGAGCAGGCCTTACTGGATGTGATCTTGGAGGAGTTTGCGACCATTCCTTCTGAAAAGGAAATTGAGATTACCATTTCTCTTAGGTTTCAAAAAATGTGCGAGCAGCTGCTTAGACGAGCCCGTCACGGGGTAGTATCTCGTGTAGGCATCGCATTTAGGCGAGCAATTATAATCGCCGCGATTATTGCTGCCTTAATAACCACTGCAATGGCTGTTCCCGTAATTCGCGAGGCAATCATTCAATTCTTCTTCCGTAATGAGGGAACGCATTATGAATTTAGTTTTGATCCGGAGCAGGCGGCAACCGCGCCGGATGTTGCCGAAAAGATATACCGGGCCACATACATTCCGAAAGGCTATACAGAGATCTCCAGGGATGTGAGTTTTGCCGGAGCTTTTTATATGTGGTCTGATGAAATCGGCGAGAACCTCATTATGTTTAATCAATACATCATTCCAGAGGGCACTAACAGTGGCCCTAACGCAGAAGGGACAGCAACAGAAATTTTGAATCTTAACGGTTATGAGGTATTCTGCGTTCATGACGAGGGCACTATGTACTACTGGACAAATAATGAGTATTTCTTTGAATTGTACTGCGGCGCAAAAGTTTCGGAAGAAGTAATGCAACAGATTTTTTTAAATATCGAAGTGAATGAAGCTGCAATAATCGGATAATAAGAATAAATTCCCGACATCGTTTAATGATGTCGGGAATTTTGTAGAAACGTGTCCCAATATTAAGAACAAAAGGGTTATATTAGGTGAGCCCCTTTAATAATTGTAAAATGAAAGGAAGTATCACTATGAAAAGAGCAATTGCATTTATTCTTACCGTCGTCTCTTTGTTTGCCTTCGCTTGTCCTGCATATGCTGCAACACCATCAGTCGTCGAACCTCGGTATACAAATGTGCAAATAGCCAATGTTTCACTAACAATTAGTAGTTCTGGTCTTGCTAAGGCAACTGTGACGGTTGTTGGTAAATCAAATCTAGAGGAAACAGATGTAGTCATTTACCTGGAAAAGAAGGTTGGTACTAGTTGGACTCGTGTTGATATCGGCACAACTGATGATGTTTGGGAATACTCCAGTACTAGTACAGGCTTTACTAAATCATACACACATCAGCTAACTTCGTCCGGACAATATCGTGCGGTTGCGGAGTTCACCTTTACTGCAACGACTGTCGAGGAAGTCACCAAGACAGCAACTGCCACTTATTAATAGCTTAATAGCAAAAACTAAACAGCATCTAGAGAGCCTGCACCAGATACATAATAATCGGGCTTCATCTAAAATGATAAGAGCTGCAACGAGGTGCTATCGCAACGATAGCACCTCGCTTTAGTACACCGGCAACACCCCCCTCACCCCTTGGAGGAGATCTCCCTACGCAGGCTTGTGGGAGGTGATGACAGAATGCAAAATAGCACAGATTGAGAGGGAATTAGATGATATCAAATTATATCGCATTGTTTATGAATTTATTAACCGCTGACATCTCCATACTGCTTGCCGCAAAAGGAATGCAAGTAGATTACAATGAAGACGAGACTTCTAGTCGTTTATCCAAAATCTTATTCTCTGGATATAAGAAGAGAACAAGAATGCAGTTTTTCCCCTCGTTTGCAACCTCCTTCTAACATTTGTTTCGGGGTGCATGGAGATCATTGGTCTTGTTGATGACAATACCGATTTTATCCGATTTGTGGAAAGCGTTACTCATATGATAAGCCTTGAGTATCGCGAAATTCTTTGGGGGCTTTTAGGCGTTATTATTTTAACTATTGTGTTTATGCTGCTCACTTACCGCGCTGTCGGGCTAAAACCACATCAAGACGCAGAAAACGGAAATCGGCACTTAAATGCAAATGAGGTTATTATTCTTCGGTAACTATCTACAAGGAACACGCCCGAACCACAGGCAGGGTCTAGAACAGAAAAACACTTTTTCTTCTTCAACACCCCCATAATTGTGTTGTCAAGGATGTACTCAACCAAATAATTGGGTGTATAAAATGCGTTATCAGCATCTCTCGTTTCTTTTCCCAGCAGAATTTCATATATATTGCTTATCAGTTCAACAGGAATAATATTAAAGTCGTACAAGGAAAAAAGGGCCCTCTGCCCATTATCCATTACTATTTTCCCAGTGAAGAAATCATAAAGCAATTCAAAAACTTCTACTCCTAATTCATCACAAGACAGTTCATCCGACAAATCAAACAAGTTGCCATTGAACTTCGATTGCAAATACGCAAAAAGTTTATATAACTTATTCTTTTCTCCAATAATATTTAAAAATTCTGCTTGTGATTCCTCGACATTTGACGAAAAACCTTCATAATCTAGATCAACACCTCTGTCGATTAAATAACGTATAAATA